>CAZNNK010001114.1:382-2293 GCA_964574085.1 uncultured Coleofasciculus sp. | reverse complement strand
TCGCACTACAAGGATGGGAGCCATTATTGACATTAAGGTTTAAATGCCGAACAGCTTACCTCAGAGGAGACTCTACCCCCCACAGGCGAAAATTTACTTTGACGTTGACCGAGGAAACAGGCGTTCTAGGCTATCTTGCAATTGAGAGTGGGGGTAAATATTTGGTTTTTTACTCCAAATGTACTCTAAAGTTTCTTGATAACTCCACTGAGTATTTTTAGAGAAACAATAGGCAACCCCTACGGAACCACTGCGACCAATTCCAGCGCGACAATTAAGCAATATCTTCTTTTTGCCTTGCTGTACTTGTTCATCAATCCACTGAACAGCAGCTAATAACAATTCGTCAGCAATCGGATTCGATGCGCCATCTAAAGTCCCCATTTTTCTATAAGCAATAGGAGAGGATTCGGGAAACATTAAGGTCAATTCTTCACCCAAATTCAGCACAGCATCGATACCTAGAGATGCCGCTTGGGACGCCGCGATAAAATTGCCAACATAGACATTCGGGAAAACTTCAACAAAATTGGGTCCTTGTGTCCATTGCCTATCTGGAGAAGGCAGTTTTACTTTAAGATAACCATTGTCCTGAAATTGTCCTGCCCATTGCCATGCCTTTTCGTCATTTGTCAGGCGGAATCGATAGGTAAATTGAAAATCTCCGGGAGCCGTTGGCATAAATGAGCCTTGGAATACAGAGACTGGCTGGGATTCTGCGGGAGTGTAGGTTAAATTGATACCATGCCAATCGCCTTCACTATTGAATTTGGTTAAAGCATTCGTCCAAATTTGTACAATTAGGTCTTGAGGGGGATAGGGACTCAGAAGTTTAACTGTTGCCCCAAAATTCTCCAACATATAAAGCGTGATGTGGGACTGTAAGGAAGGATAAATGTCTTGAACTTGTACCAGGGAAAGATTAGAATTTTGAACCATAGTTTTAATTGATAAATTGCTCTGGCGATTGGAAGTCCCGGCTACACAAACGAATTCCGCTTAACCAGGACTGGATTACAAAGGGGTAGTCATGCTGGATTGGGTCTTAAGGTAAGCTTATCACCAATAGCCTATCAACAACACCCTGATGGTAGGGGCGGATGTAGCCACAATTGTCGGCGATGGTTTAGCCACAATTGTAGGGGCGGGTTTAGGGACTTAATTCAAATATCCACCAATAAATGTTCAACAAAACCCGCCCTCCCTCACCGATAAATGAACTTTAAGGATTCAGGATGACAGTTAAATCGAGGACAAAGCCAGGTAACACGTCTTCACCTGACAGTGTAGGTGGTTCGTCAATCGAGAAATTGATTTGTTCTACGTTAACGAATGGTCGATAAATTTCAACCAGGGGGGTTTGGGGGTCAATCAGCCAACCTAAACGAGCGCCATTATCTCGGTACTCTACCATTTTGGCACGTAAATCTTTAAGCGAATCACTTTCAGAACGAAGTTCAATCACAAAGTCTGGACATAAGGGAGGAAAACGTCGCCGTTGTTCAGGAGATAAGGCTTCCCATCGTTCCAGAATTACCCAGGATACATCAGGACAGCGTTTGGCATTATTGGGTAATCGAAACTCAGTGGAGGAGTCAAATACTTTTCCCAGTCTGGTTTGGCGATTCCATAGCGTCAAATCTGTGGTTAAATCGGCATTTCTAATGCCACTTTCTCCACCGGTTGGAGGCATAATAATTAGTTCTCCATCAGCGGTTAGTTCTAAACGCCATTGTTCATTCGCGACACAAAGTTGATAAAATTGTTCGTCGGTTAGACCGACGGTGGGGGGTACGTTCAGGGTTAGAGTGTCCATCGCTATGTAAGCCAAGTGGATTAATTTTATTATCGGTGATGAGCGCCATTATCTCGGTACTCTACCATTTTGGCACGTAAATCTTTAAGCGAATC
>CAZNNK010001114.1:0-282 GCA_964574085.1 uncultured Coleofasciculus sp. | reverse complement strand
GATAAAATTGTTCGTCGGTTAGACCGACGGTGGGGGGTACGTTCAGGGTTAGAGTTTCCATGGCTGTGTAAGCTAGCTGGATTAATTTTATTATCGGTGATTTTTGGGGCGAAGCAGCATGATCGACTGGATGATTATCGCGTTTCTTAAATGGATGAGATACAAGCGGTGAGGGCGCAAGCATTCATCCGTGTCAACTTTAAGGTGAAAACTTTTCCCTGCAAGATGAAAGAATTTCGTCGCCTTAATCTTAACCCCCCTTAATCCCCCCTTGCTAAGGGG
>CAZNNK010001113.1:0-2295 GCA_964574085.1 uncultured Coleofasciculus sp. | reverse complement strand
ACTTTCTTTCCTTCGCGATAGGACTCGCGAAGTAATACGGCGGGTGGGGAATTTCGGTTCGGAACACGTTCTATGTACATGACTACGATTATCCCACAGATTTTTCCCCAAAAGTCTTAAGAAAATCTTAAATATACATGGGTACGAATAAAGGGGGCTAATTGGTTCAAACGCTTACTTAGTCAGGGTTTAGGCTTCTATTGTCAATCGGGATGGGGGGAACTTCAGTTTAAATAGAGCAAATAAGCCGCTAATCGTCCTGGTACTTCTTTTAAGGATAAATCTTCGATTAATCGGGCAAAGCGCCGCAAATGTCGTGCGAAAACGGCTAACATATTAATCGCTATTGTTGGTTGTTGCTCTAGCAAGTCCAAAAAAGTATCACGCTCAAAAAATAATAACTCCGTTTTTTCTAAAGCCGTAGCTGATGCGGGAAAGGATTGACCATCAAAGGCAGGTACTTCAGCAAAATGTTCTCCCGCCCCAAAAAATTCGAGTATCTGTTCTTTCCCCTCTGTCGATAGCTTAAATACTTTTACTCGACCAGATCTTACCACAAAGAATCCGCTACCTTCCTGCCCTTCAACAAAAATTACCTCACCTTTATGATACGATTTAGCGATCGCAATGGTCGCGATCGCGTCTAACTGTTCATCTGGCAAACCTTGCCAGAGTTTGGTGTTGGCGAGAAAGTCCCGCCATTGAGAGGGTTGATTCACAGTGGGTTAAATGGCTGAAAACAGGTTATTGATCACAGTAGCCTAGATTGTCCGCATTCACATAACCGTTCATGGGTCTCTCAATCGGCACCCAGCCATTGTTTCCTTCGTTGGCGATATACACTGTCTGATTTTCATCCAGTGTACCAATCACTTCGCCATTCGGTTGCGATCGCACTGATATATTCGGCGCCACCACTTCACGACAGTTGCTACCGGGTACAGTGGAAACCCCTTCACTACCTGGGGTAGTTGGCGTGGTTTGGGATGGAGGTACTGCACCCGTACAATATTCTAGATATCTCGCCGCAACATAGCCATCCATCGGGGCGTCAATCTGTACCCATCCATCCTCAGGTTCCCCAATAATATTAACGGTTTGTGCATCTTCCAAAGCCCCAACAACCCGTCCATTCGGCTGTTGTCGTATATTCAGCATTGTATTAACATCAACCTCTCGGCAATCGTTCATTTGGGCAATCTGATAGTCATCAGAACCCTGTACAGATGGCAGTTGATTCGCACTAGCAACTTTGGGAAAAATGGTCAGTGCCAGTGAATAGATGGTTGTAAATCCTAGGAGTTGCCAAGTTTTTTTGGGATAGTTCATTAGATCTACTTTATCCTTTAATACTTCTATACACCCCCTAATTTTCTAGAAGCTGGAAGTAACCTCATCTATCTCAAGTAGAATATAACGATGAATCATCAGAATTAATTTAAGGGAACAGGGAACAGGGAACGGGCAATAGGCAAGAAGTAGCGATTAGCTGCATCTTTGGATTAGCCTGGTAGGGGCGCAAGGCTTGCGCCCAGAAAATCCGCTTGCGCCCAAGTTATGAAGCTGTGGCAGAAATTTGCCCAATAATATCAGCTAAGCGATCGCGTACCTGAAGCATCGCATCCGCTATTTCCTCATCCAGGAGGCTAGGATTCTCCCGGAGTGTGAGAATCTGTTGTTTAAGCTGTTGCAGTTGTTCTAACTGCTCTTGTTCCACATCCTCACTATTAATCGCGGCTTCAAGTTGAGAGAATTGCTCCTCATTTTGCATCAACGACTCAATCTGTTCTCGTTGAGCAAGCAGTTGCGCGATCGCATTATAGTACGCTTGGATTACCCGCACCCGCGCATAAGACTGATTGGCTTCTTCTTGTTGTCCTAAAGCCGATAACACCCGAGAACGCCCATACCACGGAATTACGTCATCTGGATGCAGTTCAATGGCTTGATCACAAGCACTCAGAGATGTCTCTCCTTGGAGTTCCAGACATTCCTGCACCAAAGCATTAAACGTATCAGTTTCAGTGGAGAGGGTTTCCGCTGCCATGACCGGAGACATAGATAGTCCCAACACTAAAGTCACTGTAATAATTACCTGCCAGAGTCTTGAAAGGTTCATGGAAATTTATTCTCAATAGACTGTTCTACCCTAACGAATGTTAACGTTGACCGAGAAACTTTGTTAACCATCCGCCAAGAAGTCTTAATCTTCTCCACCTTCCTCATCTCTCCCATCGGCCGGGGGGGGGCGGGGGGGGGCGGGGGGGGGGGGGGGGGGGGGGGGGGGGGGGGGGG
>CAZNNK010001112.1:0-2295 GCA_964574085.1 uncultured Coleofasciculus sp. | reverse complement strand
GTTTTATACAGTGATCAATCGCGGATAACGCTGAGTCATGGTTATCATTAATAACCTGCAAGCGAGCCATTTGAGCATAACCTTCCGGGAGTCCCCGCCGCGCTGCTCGTTGGTATTCTTGAAAGGCACAATTAAGATCATTTAAGTCTTTATCACAGAGATAGGCTAAATTATAGTGCGGGTTGGCATAGGTTGGATTCAACCAGGTGGCGAGGCGATAGTAAATCTGAGCTTGCCAAAGATGCCCAGTTTTGTGATTTTTTACCCCTAATTGATCCAGAGAATTGGCTATCCAAGCCCCAGCGAAAACGTAACTACTGATACAACCAACTATAAGGATTAATGTGAACTTAATTCGCTCATTTAAAGCCGGACGAACGGAGTGGAATTTGGGGGTAGAAACAGGAGTGCGATCGCGACTCGGCAACTCCCCAGAACCGCGCAATTCCGGCAATGTTAGAGGCTTCACCGCCGGATGCTGGCAAATCACAGGCAACCAACTCGCCCCCGGAAACCGATCCTCCAATCCTTTCAATCGTTCCCGCGCCTGTCGTACTGCTAAATGAAGGGGTTCTTCAGCGGCAAATTCCCGCAAAAAATACCGCAAAAATGCGTGAGCCACGGCATCGACAACAGGTTCCCGCATGGCAATGGTGGGCGGTAACGGAATCCGGGCATCGGCTAAATCTCGCACCAATCCTAACCCATCACAGGAGTTGAAAATAACCAACTGTAACCCTTGCTCAATTGCCTGACTCAGGGCTTCTTGTAACTCATAAATGGTTAAACTATTATTGTGCGACTTTTGATTAATAAAAATGCGCCCATTTTTAGCCGACTCATCACTCACACTATGTCCAGCAAACACTAAAATATCCCAGCCTTGCTGCCACAGTTGATCATTCAGTTCCTCTCGTTCCGGTTCCACCAGCAATTTCGCGGTCACTCCCGGCAACTGTTGCTTCAACAAACGCCAATCTTTCTTGACATTAAGTCCGCTACTATTCCCCAGAATCACCAACAGTTTCACCACCGAACCCGCCGATTTAACCCGTTGCGTCATCGGTGCTGGATAGTTAGAACTACTCAAACAAATTTCCGCATTCGGGAAATCTTGTTTCACTAAAGTCCAGAGATGCCAAGGCAATCGCCATACCTGATCATTATCACTTTCAACAATAATCTGAACCCCTTGACTCGGACTTAATTGAGTTCTCAATTGTGACTCAATCCCCTGGAATCCCGCCGCCGCCAACCAACCATTAATACGGGTTTCTAAACGCTGACTAATCTCACTAAACGCCCCATCCGAAATATTAGTAACCCCAGTAGCTGCAACTTCGATAGGGGAACGTCTACCCTGACGGTAAAGGCACTGATAAAGGAGTCGCCAATTGGTGTAAAGCTGGGGAATGTCCGGTGCTGGAGGCAAAGAACCACTCATTTGCATCCCCAGATTCCCCGGTTGTCCCAGCCGTGCGGTCACTGAAGGAAACCCCTGGTTAAAATCCCCTTGTCCTAAGTTTAAGACGACTAATTCACTCATGGCTATAATTGGGGGTAAGAATTAGACGAAAAAGGATTCAGTAATACTGACATCACCCAGGGTTAATTTTAAACTAAAATGGGTTCCCGGTTCAACTTTAAACGGTCTCAATTGAGTACAGACATCTTGACCTCTCGATTCCACCTCTTGGAGAACGTC
Source organism: uncultured Coleofasciculus sp. (assembly GCA_964574085.1). Lineage (GTDB taxonomy): Bacteria > Cyanobacteriota > Cyanobacteriia > Cyanobacteriales > Coleofasciculaceae > Coleofasciculus. The sequence continues at coordinate 590 of CAZNNK010001112.1, read as the reverse complement.
TTCCTGAGCAGACTGTAAAATCAGTTTCAGGTGAGGGGGTAAATAAAGCTCACCCATCGCCGGATAGACTTGCACAAACAGACTAATTCTCCCATCCATTTCCCGGCTCAATGCCACCAGTAGAGCAACGGTTTGGGTTTCCAATTGCAGCGCCAAATCCAGCAACTTTGCCCGCATCACATCGGCTTCTGGCAGCAATTGCAGTCCTCTTTCTCCCCGAGGCGTTATCGAATCTAATCCACCGCGAAATTGAGGTTGTAGATTAGCGTCAGCCCCCAATAATTGTTCAATTGCCTGCCATCCCTGATCAAAAATCTGCTCAAACCATTGACCCAAATTCAACCGAGAAGCACGACGCTGGGAGGATGCTGAAGGATTAGTGGTGGTTTCCAGTCGGGAGACATCCTGCCAATCAGTTTCAAAGACATTTTCTAACCACTGACTCAGACGGACTTGGGGTTGTGCCAGTGTTTCTAGATGGTCTAATAAAGCATCGACCGATTCCAGTTGATGCCAGAATAACTCACCCGTACCCGCCGTTTTAGTAAATCCTAAAAGCGTGGCTTTTTTGGTCTGTTGATGAATATCCA
>CAZNNK010001111.1:0-2297 GCA_964574085.1 uncultured Coleofasciculus sp. | reverse complement strand
AGATGGGGGAGATGGGGGAGATGAGGGAGATGGGGGAGATGGGGGAGATGGGGGAAGATTTTTCCAATAACAAATGACGAATGACGAATGACAAATGACGAATGACGAATGACCAAGTAAAATGGATGGCTTTACTGGGATTACTGGTAGTCGTGTGGCTTGTGGCATTTCCGGCTGAGGCGTCGGTGTGTCACACAATCAAGGATCACAATATTTGTATCCTGAGTATCAAGCGTTCCGCCAAGTATTATTGGCGGTATCGAGCCGCCGTGAGTATTGATGGGGTAAAACGCCCCGTAGAGATTTATAATTGTCGCGATCGCACCCGGATTCGCCAAGATGGAATGGTTGTTTCATTTGAACCGGATGGCGCTGGAGAGTTTATTTGTCGTTTCTTTTAGAATACCCCAGGCATTATTATTATCAAAATAGTTCGGGTAAAAAAAGTTATAATGTCTAGATACAATCCGCTGATATCAATAAACAGTTGTAGAGGCTAACTACCAACATCAATAAACAGTTGTAGGGGCGACCCGCTGATATCAATGAACACCCCCAATCCACTCAATAGACTCGGGTCGCCCTGTCGCCTAACCTCAAACTAAAATCTATAATCCCAATGAGTAATAACGTTTTCACGTCTAATAATTGGCAGGATTGGATCGTCGTGTGTGGCTATATCGGCTTTACTATTTTTATCCTTTGGCAAGTTTTAAAACCTCGGTAATAAGGAACCCCTTTTTTGCCCTGGCGACTAGAAGTCGCAGCTACACAAACAAAGTCCGCCTACGCGGACTAGCTTACTAAACAGCTTATCAGGGAAAATGCACCATTGCTCCCTCTGCTCCCTCAGCTCCCCCATCTTCCCCCACTTCTCATCTTAAGTTAACACCAATAACTGACGTGCGCCCTACCCTGTGTTCTAGGCTAAGCGTCTTTCTGATCAGAACATACTGTTTCAGAATCTACCGGATCATCAAGTCGCGGTAACTTGAGCAAAACCCCCGCAAAAAACCAATAATAAACTTCCACCGGATCAACAGCCAGAGGATAATAATAGGTGTTATAACTAATAAATAAAACAAACACCCAAAGACACAATCCTAAGCGTTGTAAAGACGAATCTTGAACTGACCGATATGCCTTAAACGTCAGAAACGTCAGCAAAGACACCAGCGCCAGAAAAGCCAAAACCCCAATCGGACCAATTTCGTAAAACAATTTGGCATAATAGGTTTCAATCAGTTGAGTTTCTCCTAAACGACGCGCAGCATTAGTCGCTCGTCCTAAACCATGTCCTAACAATCCTTCGTGTCTACTCAATACCCACTGAAATTGATCCAGCATAAACGAAGGAGGAGGAGACGCCTCCCAGCGATCAACTAAACTAATCACCCGTTCTTCTACCTTCCCCAACGTTTGAGTAATCCAAATCGCTAAAAGCCCCCCAATTCCTAATTTAAGGGGTAGCCATCCCTTATGCCGATCCGTGAGTAATACTAACAGCACAAACGTCGCCGGAACGATCGCCAACGCAATTCGTTGACCCGAAATGACTGCTACCGCCAAGACAGCAACCATCGCCACCCATCCCACGAATCGCCACCGACGAGACGGATCACTGACACTCGCCCCATAGGTGAAAAAGGCACTGGAAATCAGAAACCAACCCCATTGCCAGGGTGCGACAAATGTACCGGGTAAACGAATTAACCCGACTTGAGGATTGTATAACAGAGAACCGCCGACTAGACATCTTACCTGTAAACTGGCTCTATAGACAGCTTCTCCCGTCAAACTATTGCTACTAGGACATAAACCAGTCACCAGTAACAGGTATTGCAGAAACGCCAAGCTACAGCATAGAAGGATTACAATCAGGTGCAAGCGAGTTAGGAAAAATAAGTCTGTGCGATCGCGAATTAAATAATACCCACACAAGAGTAAGGGAATATACCCCACTAGCCCTTTTAATCCCAGAATTCCCATCAGAAATGGGCTTCCTTTGACCTGGGGATCAAACTCCTGGGGAACATTAATCAACAGGAATGTAATTAATGCTACTCCTAGCACCACCGCGATCGCAATCAGTAAGGGTTTGAGAATCGATCGCGGTAGGAGTTTCCAAAACGAATCCCGCGACTGAATCAGGGCAATTAAGGCGGGAAAGTAAAACGCATCTTTAATCAGATGAAAGAGGGGATGATTCCCGGAGTAGGCGATTCTCTCACCCAGGGATTGGTAAACATCGCCCAGCGAATAAATAATGCTTCCGCTGAAGGGAAGATAGATCAGCA
>CAZNNK010001110.1:1196-2298 GCA_964574085.1 uncultured Coleofasciculus sp. | reverse complement strand
CACTACAAGGATTGCGCCATTATTGATATTAAGGTTTAAATGCCGAACAGCTTAAAGCAATAGGGTTTCACACTCCGCCACGCGATCGCCACTCGCTCTCGCTGCTGTTAACTGGCGCTGTAGAGTTATAATTACTGCTTGATCAGTTGGCGTACTCATGAGGAAACTCAAACTTTTAACCCCTTTTCCAAAATCATTGACGGATAAGATTGAGTTTGTAGTAAGGGCTTTAGCCTAAAGTCCGTTGGGTTTCCTGCGTCAACCCAACCTACAATCTATTCCATCATTGTAGCCGTGTCATGCCACCAAGTAGGGGCGGGTTTTGTTGCATTTGGGCAAACCCGAAACGATAAAAGTCAAACCCGCCCCCACAAACGAACCATAGCGCATCTGGAACACTCAAAATTTTTTCGGGTTTAATGGCTGGGTGGCACTAAGCTCTGAATTAAAATACGATAAAGTAAAATAAACCTTTTTCTAAAAAAACAGATGGTTAAGCAATTTTGGCGGTGGCTAGTGCGTCTGATTCAGCCAATCTTACCACCCTGCCTTAAACGGAGAAGACATCGACGGGTGAAACTTCAACGTCTCAGTGATGCAGACTATCAACAGCTATTTGAGCAACTGCTAACTGGAGTGAGTCAGGGATGGAACCCAGAACAGGTATCGCAGCATTTGGGACATCGGATCAATGATCGCTATTTTAGGACGTGGCTGCTGGAGTATGGGCAGCAGTTGCGGCAATTGCCAGAGGCGGATCATCGGTTAGCTTGTCAGTTGCTACAGTTGAGTCGATTGGGGTGTGGGGAATTGGGGGAAATTGCCGCAGATATTGGCAGGGATTTATTGGCGAAACCTGCGGGGAAAAGGGAGGAAGACGAGGGGAAAAGCGAAAATGCAGAAACTGATGAAGCAGAAGTATGCTTGAATCGAGGGAATCAGCAATTTGCAGATCAGAATTTTCTCAGTGCTATCACATCCTTTGAAAACGCCACTGAAATCCAGCCCGATAACTCCAAAGCTTGGTACAACAAGGGAAATGCCTTAGTGAAGTTAGGGGAAAACGAAAAAGCGCTGGTATCTTTTGACAAAGCCATCGAAC
>CAZNNK010001110.1:0-1096 GCA_964574085.1 uncultured Coleofasciculus sp. | reverse complement strand
GTGAAGTTAGGGGAAAACGAAAAAGCGCTGGTATCTTTTGACAAAGCCATCGAACTAAAATCTGATAATCACAAATATTGGTACAACCGGGGAAATGGATTGGTGAAGTTAGGAGAATATGAACAGGCGATCGCGAATTATGATCAAGCCATTCAAATCAAACCCGACTTCTACCAAGCTTGGACGAATCGGGGTAATGCGCTGTCAGATTTAGGAGAAAAGGAAGAGGCGATCGCGAATTATGATCAAGCGATTCAAATCAACTCTGACTTCCACGACACTTGGAACAACCGGGGGGTAGCGCTAGCTGAGTTAGGGAAACAGGAAGAGGCGATCGCGAATTATCACCAAGCGATTCAAATCAACTCTGACTTCCACGACGCTTGGCATAACCGGGGTGTGGCACTGTTTAGGTTAGGAGAGTATGAACAGGCGATCGCATCGTTTGACCAAGCGATTCAAATTAAACCCGATTTGCACGCCTCTTGGATAAACCGAGGAATTGTCCTTGGAAATTCCTGGAACTATAACCCCGAAGCGGCGGAGGTTGTACCGTTACAATTTCCCAATCTCTCCCCAATCGTGTCTAATCCCATTGAGACTCAATACGGTTATCAAGGGCAATTGTTATCGTATCAGCAAGGCTTAAACTATTGTCCGCAAAACACTCACCCCGAAGGTTGGGGACGATTACATCAAGCAATCGGAAACGCCCACTATCAGGAAGGAAAGTATCAGCCAAATTACCAGGACTATTGGCAGAAAGCCGTAACTGAATATCACCAAGCCTTGATTACCCTTACCCCAGATACCTATCCTGAATGGCATTTAGAGGTTCTACAAAATCTAATTCGCATCTTATGGGGTTTAAACCAAGACACATCAGCCCAGGAATGGCAGAACCAGGGGTTAACCCTATTTCAGACTCTACTACATAAAAAATCCCCGTTCCAGAAACGCAAACTTATGGCTAAGTTCATCCGTTTTTCTCAGATGCGGGTAGATGTTTGAATCCTAGGATATCGGTCAAGAAACCCGGTTTCTCGGAATACTTGACCGACGCTAAGTAGTCGGATAAAAGAAAACGGTACTGTAT
>CAZNNK010001109.1:0-2300 GCA_964574085.1 uncultured Coleofasciculus sp. | reverse complement strand
CAACCAGTGAATAGTGGCACAGTTGTGGTTAATAAAGTCTTGCAAAGACTTGAGCAGGACGTTGTGTTCGGCGACGTAACCTAGAAAATTTGTGCCTAAATCAGCCGTTTTGAATTTAACAATGTGAGGATGATCAGCATCAGAAAGATAGATGTGGCGATACTTGCCGATGTGAGGAAAAATCGCGTCCCATACGCCGATGCCCTGGAAAATTTTGCCAGAAAGGGGCGAAAGCGCATATCCTCGCTCCCTAGCGGCTGCGCTGGCTAAAGAATTCGCTTCGATGATGATCACCTTCAAGCCAGAATCCTTGAGAGCGGCAGCCAGAGTCGCTCCCACAATTCCCCCACCCACAATCGCCACATCGCAATCAAAGCCAGAATCTGGCACAGGTGAACGAGTTGAATCCGAGTGCAACTGTTGCATCATTTCTCAAAGGAATTAGAAACAGATTTAATCAAGACTGCTCGTCTTATGCCATTCTTCATTCGTCATTTGTAAGGGTTTGAGGAGGGTTGACATAACTTAATACGGGCAGCGCTAAGGTCTGATCAGACTTCAAGCATAGCCTCAGGCTTGAACCACCTCACTTGTGTTGGTCGCGGTTGACTGGGGCAGTGAGCTAACCTTTTGAGCGCGGAACATTCCGAATCGGCACAGTCCGGCGCCAAATCCCAGCCGCATTAATAGCATGGTGGGAACTTCTCGTAGCGATTTAATCAGTCCCGAAAAACCGAAACGCACCAACCCTTGAGGTCGAACGATTCCTTGCCAGATCGAATCAAGCCAAGATGGAAGCGTTTCCTGAGTCCAGTCTGCTGTTACCACTTCCCCTTCCACCAGTCCGGTTTCGGCTAATAGCTCAGAAAAGCCTTCGATACTAGAAAAAGCTGGATGTGACCATTGGTCGAGTAACTGACGCATCACGGGCTTTTCCCAGAAGTTGAGCGGCTGTTGGCGATCGTCTCTTTGGTTCCAGTCAGCGACGACTAATGTGCCACCGGGCTTTAATACCCGCATCATTTCTTGAGCATACTTTCTTTTATCGGGCATGTGAGGACCAGCTTCAATCGACCAAACCACGTCGAAACTCGCATCGGGGAAAGACAGTGCCAAGGCATCGTTGACCATGAACTTGGCGTCTAGTCCTGCTGGGGTCAGTTCCTGGGCACGCTGAACTTGCTGGGGACTGATCGTGACGCCGGTTACTGAGAACCCATAGTCCCGCGCCAGGATGCGGCAGCTCCCACCGATGCCACAGCCGACATCCAGTACGGTGGTGTCAGGAGGAAGTTTGTCTAGCCCACCCCAGCGCACCATTTCATGCACAAAGTCTTCCTTGGCTTGGAGAAAATCCTTCCGTTGGGGTGGCGAACCATAGTGTCCCAAGTGAATATGTTCGCCCCAGTAAAACTCCAAAATTCCATCTTGAGTCCATTGGTCGTAGGAGTTGGCTACTGTCTCCGAGGACTGGTAACGACGGGGCGTTGCCAAGTAGATGACGATACCGACTGCCACCAGTACAACCAGGAGTCCGAGGGCTTGATACACGTACATTGAGCGGAACCTTAATATTTGTTAATCTCTTCTCTAAGATAGTAGATCAACTTTGCCCAGACGCAAAGCTGTCCTCTCCACATCGTCCTGGTGTTCACCACTGGCAATCATCCCAGCCAGCGACTTGCATCGCTTCTGGAATCAATTCACGGAAGCTGTAGTTCTAGCATCGAGTTCAATGACTGGACGGATGTTCTAAATAAGCGGAATAATGAGTCCTTCCTTTGCCAAAAACGACCCTTCACAAGCGCTTTGCACCTCGATGGCAATTTCATCAAGCATATCATCGTTATGATTCGGTTCGTGGTGAAAAATTGCCAGTTGTTTAACCCCGGCGGCTTTGGCGAGTTTTACCCCTTCTTGCCAGGTTGAATGTCCCCAACCTACCTTAGGCGACTTGGGATTGTGGTATTCTTGGTCAGTGTACATGGCATCGTAAATCAGGATATCCGCATCACGGGCTAAATGCAGCACATTTTCATCCAAGTGATCCGGATAATGTTCTGTATCGGTACAGTAGACCGCCGAACGCCCTTGCCATGTTACCCGATAGCCCATCGCCCCATTGGGATGATTGAGGGGACTGGTTTCAATGGTAATATCCCCTAGCGTCATGGTATCGCCACAGATTAAATCATAGAATTTCAAATCCGCCTGAATCTCTCGTTTCGGCACCGGCGAATTCAAATGCAATACCCGTTCTTTGAAATGCTGCTGCATAGACACTCCATCCGGTGCAGCAC
>CAZNNK010001108.1:0-2310 GCA_964574085.1 uncultured Coleofasciculus sp. | reverse complement strand
ATCGTCCAGTATCTATCGTTAACTCTCCCGCATTACCGGAACCCGAGGAATCAAATAATAAGCTGCTTGAATTTTCCCCATTCGCAGAAGTTCCAATTACTTGTACGGAATCAGCGTTTACCTCCAACGTTCCAGCTTGACCTTGATCAGTGGTTTTTGCTGATACCAGTCCTCCATCTCGAACCAGCAATTGTCCAGTGGTAATGGTTAAATCTCCAGCATTCCCTTCACCAGACGTATCAAATAACAAGCTGCTTGATTCGCCATTCGCGGACGTACCAATCACCCGCACAGAATCGGCATTAACCATCAAATTTCCCGCCTGACCTTGATTTGATGTATTTGCAGAAACTTGTCCTCCTTCTTCAACAATTAATGTTCCTGTATTAATCTCCAATCCTCCAGCATTACCGCTACCTGTAGAATCCAAAAACAAACTGCTGGACATTTGACCGTCAGCGGAAGTCCCAATAACCTGGACAAATTCAGTCGCATTTACAGTTAATTTTCCCGCTTCACCAGTGCTAGAGGTATCCGCAGAAACTCTCGCCCCATCTCTAACTACTAACCGATTCGTATTAATATCTAATGTGCCAGCATCCCCTGAACCCGAAGTGCTAGCTGAAACTAATCCGTCATCCCGCACGATTAATTGATTGGTATTGATCAAGAAATTGCCAGCATCACCCGCATCATTAGCATTCAAAGTAGTTGTAGCACGAACCTCTGCATTAATAACTTCCATAGACTCAGACGCATTTATTTCCAAATCTCCAGCATTCCCGGTACTATCCGTACTACTTGCGACAGATGCCCCATCCCGAACAATAAATCGTCCTGTATTAACCGTCAGATTTCCCGCATCTCCAGAACTTTCCCTGCTAGCAAAAGTATATAAACCGCCTGGTATTCCATTAGGTCTCGTGCCACTTAATTCTACTAAATCAGAGGCAGTTACTGTTATATTTCCACCCGCACCTGTACTCCTTCTCTCAGCAGCCGCAGCAATCTGCGCCCCATCCCGGATAATCAATCGCCCGGTTTCAACAAAAACATCTCCGCCATCCCCCTCAAGCACACTCGTACTGAATAAACCACTGGTTAAAAGTTGCTCATTTTCTACGTTTGGAGTACCAATCAATTCGATAGAATCAGAAGCATTCACCCTGAGCGTACCTGGTTGCGCTGAACCACACGGAGTAACTGCTCCTGTGCCACAAGTAATCGTTGATAGTATCCCACCATCTCGCAGAATCAACTGTCTCGTGTTTACGGTCAAATTTCCAGCATTACCATCCCCCAAAGTCCTAGCGAACAACCTGGTATTCTTATACTGAGGATTGTTAGGATCACTCCCTGGAAGTTGACCCACACCAATTACTTCCACAAATTCCCTCGCATTAATTGTCAGATTGCCTCCCTGACCCGACGCCTCTCCCATACTTCTCGTAAGTGTAAATATTTCCGCTCCATTATTAAGAGAAAGTATTCTCGAATTAATCTCAATATCACCTCCCTTCCCTTGACCAAGAGTAATGCTACGAATTGAACTATTTACACTAGGGAGAACGATTTCTTCTTGAGCCGTCACAGTAATATTGCCGCCGACACCAAACCCTAAGCCATCATCAGGTCGAACCGAAGAATCAACATTGTCTGTAAAGGTAATATTTTGGTCAGAAATAATCCGAATTTCACCGCCATTTCCGGAAACGCTGCTGGTATCAATCTGACCGACTTCTATATTGCTTCTAGCGTCAATAAAAACGGAGCCACTGTTCCCCAAAAAACCGCCATTAACATCATCGGTAAAAATCCAGGGTACAGTAATACTCCCCCCAGACAAGGAAAGATTGGGGCGATACTGATTGGTTAAAAGCACCAATCCATCCGCCGCCTGAATATCGATAAAACCATCAATTCTAATATCCGCACTCGTTCCTGTACCTACAGCGTCAATCGTCGGCGCTGGATCGAAGTCACCAAAGGGATTAAAATTATCAATGGGTGCAGCATCAGGCGTGCCAAAATCAGTCGTACCCGCACGGATATCTAAAGTTGGTCTTGTCGAGCCATTAATCGTGATTTCTGTCCCATCTGATAAGACGATAATATCCCCATTAATCGCATCAGCATTTGCCTCGACACCTTCTATAGCAACATCCCCGGAAATCGTGACACTCCCCCCAGCCAAAATATGTAAAGAAGGACCTGTGTAATCATTGAAACTCACATCTCCCCTAGCCCGAATCACTGGGTCATAAGGACTTGACAAATTCCCTAAATTACTATCTAATTGTTCAATCCGAA
>CAZNNK010001107.1:0-2311 GCA_964574085.1 uncultured Coleofasciculus sp. | reverse complement strand
CCCTCATCTCCCTCATCTCCCCCAGCTTCCCCAGCTTCCCCAGCTCCCCCAGCTTCCCCAGCACCTCTGCTCTCCCAACCGACAACTTTTCCAGCGATACACTATATCATGGTGAATATTGCTGCGCTTAACGATGCCCATGTCTGTATCCCGGCTCAATGTAACCGAAGGCTGGCTAGAAGCCAATCAGCAGTATCTGATGGGAGAGATTGCCCGAGTGCGTCAAGCCTTGGAACGCAAGAGTGATCAAATTATGACAGGGATCTCTCTTACCTTAACCAATGGCTTCTATCCCAATGGAAATGGTTCCTACCATCAACCCGACACATCGCTTTCACCGCCTCCCTTGTTAGATCAGCTTTGCCAAATGTTTGGGCTATCCTCATTTGAGCGAGATTTGCTGCTGTTATGTGCTGGGATGGAATTTGACGCCTCTTGGGGGTTACTCTGCGGCATCGCTCAGAGTAATGAACAAATGAATTATCCCACATTTGCTCTAGCGTTGAATATATTACCCCATGGACATTGGGGGGCGCTGACGCCAGATGCACCCTTGCGCCACTGGCGGTTAATTGATGTGGGTGAAGGGTTTACATTAACCAGTAGTTCGCTACGGATTGATGAGCGGATTTTGCATTACCTGCGCGGGGTGCAATATATTGATGAGCGCTTGGCGATTATGGAGGAACCCATGCCTTTACCGGGTATTTTGGTATCCTCCCATCAGCAAAGTGTACAGCAAATCGCTACAACCTGGTTACAAGTCGGGGAAGGTACATTCCCCGTGGTGCAACTCTGTGGAGAAGATGTCACCAGTAAACGGGCGATCGCGCGAGCGGTATGCGATCAGTTAGGGATTAATCTCCATGCTCTTTCTGCTGAATCTCTACCCACCGATACCAGTCAACTGAATATCGTTAAGATACTCTATGAACGGGAATGGGCATTAAGTAGTACGGTTCTGTTGCTCAACTGTGATCATCTCGAAACCAATGATCCAGCCAGAGAAAGTGCGATCGCTCGTTTCATTGAAAGCCTGAACACACCCCTGATTGTAACCAGTCGCGATCGACGCCGCCAACGCCAGCGCCCCATAATTACCATTGATGTCCATCATCCCACCAGCGACGAGCAGCGTTTAATTTGGCAAGACGCTTTAGCCGATAAAGCGGAAAAACTTGAGCCTTCAATCAATCTATTAGTCTCCACATTTAACCTCAGCGCCCCCAACATTCATACCGCTTGCTTAACCATCAAAGGAATGGATCTTGAGACGCTAGGAGAAGACGAGCAACCCATAGACGAAGAAACCAACAACCCATCTGCCCTTCCACCCTTTACCACTAAATTGTGGGATGTCTGCTGTATTCAAGCCCGTCCCCGCATGGAAGAATTAGCCCAACGGATTGATACAGCCGCCACTTGGGACGATTTAATTTTGCCGGACAGAGAACGCACTGTCTTGTCAGAAATTGTCACCCATGTGCGCCACCGGATGAAGGTGTATGAAAGTTGGGGATTTGCCGGAAAAAGCCGTCGGGGTCTGGGAATTAGCGCTCTATTTGCTGGTGCCAGTGGAACCGGGAAAACTATGGCAGCAGAGGTTATTGGCAAAGAGTTGCGCTTAGATGTCTATCGGATTGACCTCAGTTCCGTTATTAGTAAATATATTGGTGAAACTGAAAAGAACTTACGCCGGGTTTTTGATGCCGCAGAAGGAGGCGGATCAATCCTGTTATTTGATGAAGCCGACGCCTTATTTGGCAAGCGTTCTGAAGTCAAAGACTCCCATGATCGCCATGCCAATATTGAGGTCAGTTATCTGTTGCAGCGCATGGAATCCTATCGAGGATTGGCAATTTTAACCAGCAATATCAAAAGTGCCTTAGACCAAGCCTTTCTGCGCCGGATTCGCTTTATTGCTCAATTTCCTTTCCCCAACGCGGAGCAACGCCAAGAAATTTGGAAACGGATCTTTCCGAAACAGACACCAACAGAGAAGCTGGATTATCGGAAATTGGCAAAACTGAATGTAGCAGGGGGTAATATCCGTAGTATTGCCATGAATGCGGCATTTCTAGCGGCAGATGCTGGGGAACCCGTACAAATGAAACATATTTTGCAAGCCACTAAGAGCGAATATGTGAAACTAGAGCGACCGTTAACCGATGTGGAAATCCGGGGATGGGTTAAATAAGAGGTTTAGGGATAGTAACAATTCATGTAGAGACGTGCCATGGCACGTCTGCCAATTGTATGTAGGGGCGGGTTCAGCCATAATTGTAGGGGCGGATTTAGGAACAATTGTAGG
>CAZNNK010001106.1:0-2311 GCA_964574085.1 uncultured Coleofasciculus sp. | reverse complement strand
GCCTTAGCCTGTACTGTGGCATTTGTCGCCGTGTGGCCCCTCCTGGCTTGGTTAGCGGGGCGGATTGCGGCTTATGTGGGACAAGGAAATGTGGGCGCGATCGCACAAGTTGCTGGAATTGCTGCTTTAATTTTCTTGGGTCAGAAGCTGGCGCAGTATGGGCAAGATACCCTAATGGCAAAAGCCGCCCTAGCGATTACGCTGGATTTACGGAAAAATGTCTACGCCCACCTGCAAACCCTGAGTCTGGACTACTTTGAAACCACCAGTACCGGTGACTTATCCTCTCGACTCACCGATGATATTGTCCGCATTGGTGAGGTGGTGAACAAGTTCTTTCACCAGTTTCTCCCCAGCGTCTTACAGTTGATTGCGGTTTTCGCTTATGTGGTTTACCTGAACTGGCAACTTACCCTAGGTATTATACTCATTGCCCCGCTGATGGGTTTATTAATTGGCTGGTTTGGCGAACGGATGCGTCAATTTTCCCGGCGGAGTCAAAATCGGGTGTCAGATTTATCGGCGTTGCTGATTGAAGTCTTTAGTGGGATTCGGTTAGTCCAAGCGTTTGCGGCTGAAGACTACACATTAGAGCGATTTAGTCAAGAGGCAGAACACAATCGTAACGCCAAGTATGCAGCGGAACGGTTAAAGGCGATTCAGTTTCCGGTGGTGGGGTTTCTGGAGGCGATGTGTCTGTTATTAGTCTTTTTGCTGGGGGGATGGCAAATTGCCCAAGGTAATTTAACGGGGAGTGAATTTGTCAGCTACGGTGCGGCGGTTGCTATGCTCATTGATCCGATCGCGATCGTTACCAGTAACTATAACGAATTTAAGCAGGGTGAGGCATCGGTTGATCGCATCTTTGAACTGTTTGCCATTGTGCCAACGGTGATCGAAAAAGAGGGGGCGATGACTCTACCCCCGGTTACGGGTAAAGTGGAATATCGCCAAATTAGCTTTGCCTACACTCAAGCCCAAGAGAACTTAGAAAGGGCGGGTTTTGAAGAAACGTTATCATCAATAGCTGGCGCGAATTCCCTAAACCCGCCCCTACAGGCTCAAAAATCAGACGTAGCCGACTACATTTCTACAGGTAAAACGCCTTGGGTGCTAAAAGACTTAAGTTTTCTTGCCCAGCCAGGAGATGCGATCGCGTTAGTTGGAGCGTCCGGTGCGGGTAAAACTACATTAGTTAATTTACTCCCCCGTTTCTATGATCCGCAAGCCGGAGAAATCCTGATTGATGGGATTAATATCCGAGACGTTACCCTCAAAAGCCTGCGGCGACAAATTGGCATTGTTCCCCAGGAAACTACCCTATTTTCTGGCACAATTGCTCAGAATATTGCCTTTGGTCAAAAAGACTTTGACCTAGAAGCCGTGCAAGACGCCGCCAAAATCGCCAATGCCCACCAATTTATTATCCAATTCTCCCAAGGGTATCACACCTGGGTCGGAGAACGGGGGATTAACCTATCGGGGGGACAACGACAACGACTTGCGATCGCGCGGGCGGTTTTCCTGAATCCCAGTATTCTTATCTTAGATGAAGCCACCTCTGCCTTAGATTCAGAATCAGAAGCCTTAGTCCAAGAAGCCTTAGACCGGATTATGAAAGAGCGTACCGTATTTATTATCGCCCATCGCCTCACCACCGTGCGCCGTGCTGACCGAATTTTGGTGATGGAACAGGGACAGATTATCGAGTCGGGAACCCATGCCGAATTGTTAGAGCGAGGGGGACGTTATGCGCGATTTTATGCCCAACAGTTTACCTAGTACATAGTACATGGAGGCGTTAATTCTCTATGCAAAGGATGAAAAGGTGATTCGATTCTTGGGGAAATTATTTACTTCTCTGTGTCAATCTGTGTCCCTCACTATTCAGGCTTCTGTCTGCGTCATCCCTTCTATCTCCTCTGTGTCTTTGTCAATACTTAGTCATGATTCTTATTGTAAGTTTAACAAAATACATGCGTCCAAGGGTACATTGGGCATGAGACAAGAATCATAAACTATACAAAGTTTTTACGAAGATTCAAGGGGTTTAGCTGTGTCTGGATTAGTTTTTCCCATAAAAACCCCACCATAAAGAGTATACCTGACAATCGCACACTCCTCTCACAACCGCCGTAACCCCTGAAAATTCGTAGCTTTTTCCCAAAAAGAGGTAAAAAACGAGAAATTATGACGTTTTGTTAAGACAAGATTATGATTGAAAAATTTAAACTGTTCTGGAGGAAAAAATCGTTTAACCTACATTCCGCAGATCCTGACGGACAGCATTAGGAAAGAATAAAAATTTTAC
>CAZNNK010001105.1:2149-2318 GCA_964574085.1 uncultured Coleofasciculus sp. | reverse complement strand
TCGCTACATTGAGCATCTTGCTCGCTACCCATTCCCAATTTAAATGCATGACAGCTTAAGGCAATCCCATTGGTGTCAACTTAAGGTGAGAGTCAATGCTGGCAAGGTTTTAAGTAGGGGTTTGGTTACCAAACCCGACACAGCTAAAATTGTGGAATAGATTTATCGT
>CAZNNK010001105.1:0-2049 GCA_964574085.1 uncultured Coleofasciculus sp. | reverse complement strand
TAAATCGGGCGCACGGGGCTTAAATCGGGCGCACGGGGCTTAAATCGGGCGCACGGGGCTTAAATCGGGCGCACGTCGGTGCGCCCCTACAATTCTAATCCACCCATTAAGGTGTGTTAACGGTTTCCTATTCCCTGAGATTGATGTCAAACTCAGATCATTCCCCAACCCATATCGTCAACGTTAACCCTAATCAGATTCAGGCGATGAAAACTCACGCCGAAAACACCTATCCAGAAGAATGTTGTGGTTTGTTAGTCGGTGAAATTAAGGGAGAAGTAAAAACCCTAGTGGAAGTTATCCCCACAGAAAACGCTTGGGATACTCAGGCGGAAGTCTTTCAAGAGGTCAACAGCTCACAGCGTCAATCTGGAACCAAACGCAATCAGTTTAGCATTGCCCCAGAGGTGATGTTGAAGGTTCAGAAGCAAGCCCGCGATCGCGAATTAGATATCATTGGGATCTATCACTCTCATCCTGACCATCCAGCCATTCCCTCAGAATTTGATCGGGCGATCGCATGGCAGCGTTATTCGTATATTATAATTTCCGTTCAACAGGGTATAGCTTCTGACCTAAGAAGCTGGACTCTCGATCCCCATCACCAGTTTCAACCTGAAGATATGATCGTAGAGGAACCAGGGAAAGGGGAAGCAATGTAGAGACGTAGCATGCTACGTCTGGGAACTGGGGAAGCAGAGGCGCAGAGGTGCAAACAAAGGATAAATCACCAATGCCCAATCCCTAATCCTCAATCCCCAATCGCGAATCGCTAATCATACCAAATTGCCATGTTAAATCCTAATCTGGACGAAATCCAGCTCACAAAAGAAGAATACGAACGATATTCTCGACATCTAATTCTGCCAGAAGTTGGACTAGAGGGACAAAAACGCCTGAAAGCAGCCAGTGTTCTCTGTATCGGTACCGGGGGACTTGGTTCACCCCTATTACTGTACTTAGCCGCCGCCGGAATCGGACGTATCGGGATCGTCGATTTTGATATCGTCGATAGTTCCAACCTCCAACGTCAAGTGATTCACGGGACATCCTGGGTAGGGAAACCGAAAATTCAGTCAGCAAAAACCCGGATTCTAGAAATTAATCCCTATTGTCAGGTTGATCTCTACGAAACCCGCCTGACATCAGAGAATGCGCTGGATATCGTGAAACCCTACGATGTGGTTGTCGATGGAACCGATAACTTTCCCACCCGTTACCTCGTCAATGACGCCTGTGTGATCCTGGGTAAACCCAACGTCTACGGTTCCATCTTGCGGTTTGAAGGACAAGCCAGCGTCTTTAACTACGAAGATGGACCCAATTACCGCGACTTGTTCCCCGAACCCCCACCCCCCGGAATGGTTCCCTCCTGTGCTGAAGGTGGCGTTTTAGGTATTTTACCTGGAATTATTGGACTCATCCAAGCCACGGAAGCCGTTAAAATTATCCTCGGTTAGGGAACCACCCTCAGCGGACGATTATTACTGTACAACGCCCTGGATATGAAATTCCGGGAACTGAAACTGCGACCCAATCCAGTACGCCCAGTTATCGAAAAATTAGTAGACTACGAACAATTCTGTGGTATTCCCCAAGCCAAAGAACAGGAGGCGCAACGGTTAATGGCAATTCAAGAAATGACCGTTCAAGAACTCAAGCAATTGTTGGATAGTGGAACCAAGGATTTTGTCCTCGTTGATGTCCGCAATCCCCATGAATACGAGATTGCTAACATTCCCGGTGCTGTTTTAGTCCCATTACCGGATATTGAACAAGGTTCAGGCGTCGAAAAAGTTAAGCAACTCCTAAATGGTCATCGCTTAATTGCCCATTGTAAAATGGGAGTACGTTCGGCTAAAGCCTTAGGCATTCTCAAAGAATCCGGCATTGAAGGGATTAATGTTAAAGGCGGAATCACGGCTTGGAGTCGGGAAATTGACCCGTCTGTACCGGAGTATTAAACATTAGTGTCAACTTAAGCTAAAAGGTCAGGGGAGATGGGGGAGATGGGGGAGATGGGGGAGATGGGGGAGATGGGGGAGATGG
>CAZNNK010001104.1:0-2318 GCA_964574085.1 uncultured Coleofasciculus sp. | reverse complement strand
AGTTATCGGTGAGATAGGGCGGGTTTTGCTGTTCAGTTATCGGTGAGATAGGGCGGGTTTTGCTGTTCAGTTATCGGTGAATAGCTGAATTTAGTCCCTAAACCCGCCCCTACAATTTTCCCTAAACCCGCCCCTACAATTTCCCTAAACCCGCCCCTACAATTTTCCCTAAACCCGCCCCTACATTTGGCTTTGTAATTTCTGCTTGGCTTCCTTAAATTGAGTTGCCATTTGTTCCCGTTGTTCTGGCGAAAGATTCTTCCGCATGGCAGCGAACATCGTGCTTTCTTCTTGACGAGTGTGATCACCGATTATGTCTTTCACCCGCTTCAGTTTAGACTTGAACTCCGATGAAGTGGGATCAAGATTTTTCATCTCATTCAGAATCGTTTCTAACTGCTCCTGCTCATCATAGAGTTCCTGAGTATCAGCATCACCATAAAAGGAACGAATTTGAGGGTATACCGTTTCTTCTTCCGCCTTAGCGTGAACAATTACATCCTTGTAGAGTTGTCCAAAAAACTCCTGGATGCGCTGCGGATTATTGGTTCCCTTAATTTCACTAATTAAGGTTTTGACTTTTTGGTGATCCATAAAAATGACATCCATGATATCCATGTCAGACTTATCAGATGTCTGAGTCACAGCACTACCAATCGCACCCGTCATAGCAGCTACTGCATCTTGAACTCGTCCCCAAATTCCTTGTTCGGGTTCTTTACCCGTTAACTCTTGGGTGCCTAAATATTCCAACATGCCCTTGAGTCTTTCCTGATGCGCCCGGTTTTCAAAGTTGACCGAATTTAGGGGAGAAAGTGCTTCCTCGACATCCGCACCAGCGATTTGAGCTGCCTTATGAACCACAAGTCCTGACATGACTTGACCATGTTTTAGCAGTTCATGCTGAGCCATCTTTTCATAAAGACTGAGTTCAGAGCTTTTCATCATCTGCTCAGCTTGTTCAATCATTTTTTTAACTTTCTCTTTTGGCTCCGATTGAATTCCATACTGAGTAATAGTTGTTTCCAGAACTTCTAAGTTGTTCTGGTCATCCTCTAGCATGTCTTCTAAGCGACCAAAAATCTCGTTATTTTTACAGTCGTTGATAAATTGCCGTTCATTAGCAATAATTAAATCCTGAATTGCCCGCATATCGGAAAGTTTTTCAGCAATTGCAGATCGCTTAGCATCAGTAAGGGTGGCAACCATTTTGTTGTGTTCTCCTTTCTACAATTTGTTTATTTATTAAGTGAGTATCTTGATGGTGAGAATTGACTCGCTATTCAGATATACATAAGGTCAAAATAGTGAAGAGACTTGTTTTTGCCCAAGTCTACTCTGGCGTTTGCTTAAACGCAGCCTATCTTGCTCAAGGTCTAAGGTTTAGCCTTGCAATTTCTATCTAAATACTGTCAATACCTAACCTATCTACTCTACTCAAGTTTTCACCAATCGGATCAATTGGCTCATTTCAGATTAGCTCTATTGCTAATAAAGATTAATCTATCTGAGGGTAGACTGATTCCTAATGCAATGGTTAACTCTTTAGCAGAAATTTTTAGGAGGATAACCCGTCAATTCAACTAAAGTACGTCTCTCGGTATAGGTTAAATTACTAGGTAAAAGCTAGGCGTAAGCGATACGGTAAAACCTGATTTATTGCCGTGAAGTTCTGTTTCGGGAAACCACCCTAGCTTGATGAAGCATCGCCGCAAGTTCAGCACGGGTAGCTGGTTGATTGGGATTGAGCAAATTTCCTTGAGGATAGCCAGTGACTAAACCCGCTTTTACCGCCGCCGCGACTTTAGCGATCGCATAATCTGGTATTTGATCGCTATCTTCGTATTGTTGTAAGGTTTTGCTGGGTTCAGATGGGGGTTTCAGGTTCAGGGCTGTAGCCAAAGTCACTAACGCTTCTGCACGAGTGACAGGTCGCTGCGGTCGGAATGTATGATTAGGATAGCCTGAGACTATTCTCGCCTTAGCAACATCCTCGATCGCCTCAGCGCCCCAGTAATTTGGCGGTAAATCCTTAAACGCGATCGCACGTTGCTTTGGTTTTGGCTCAAATAACTGCTGTAGCATAGCGGCTAATTCGCCACGGGTAGCAAATCGCTGTGGTTTAAATTCACCCTGGGGAAAACCCACCACAATATCCCGCTGCGCCAACGCTGCGATCGCTTTTTTCGCCCAAAAGTCATCCGGAACATCAGAAAATTCTACCGAGGGAGTTGGTGTCGTCGGCGTTGGAGTTACCGTTGGGGATGGGGTTTTCTCTGGCGTTGGAAGTGCTGGTCTCCCTTGCTCCCCTGCACCCC
>CAZNNK010001103.1:0-2319 GCA_964574085.1 uncultured Coleofasciculus sp. | reverse complement strand
GTTCCGCTTTCTTCCCCGGTGCTAATCATCTGTAGCGCTGTGGCGGGTAATTTACCCTGGAGACTCTGACTCAAGGGTTGACCCAGGCGGACGCGCCGTCTCGCCCAGGAGAGTTTGCCATTCATTACTGTATCCGGGATATGGTCTCGCAGTAAATCCAAGGCGGTGAGGATGGACACCCCACAACTTAACGGTAATCGTAACTTAGCCAGATAGAGGAGCGATCGCGCCTGCACAATTGTCCCGAAAATCGGTAATCGTCTCACCAGTTGCAGCCACAAGGGACTAGAAAAGCGAGACACCAAGACAATCATCACCCATAATAGCAGTGCGATCGCCAATCCTCTTAACCAAAATTCTGGTTTAATAATTCCCGTTGCATTGGGGTTAAAAATAGCCGCTGTTAACACCAAAAATCCCCAAATTGTCGCTATCGCAGAACGTTTTACCGACCCATATAATCGTTCTTGTTGTGCTTGTGTTTCGGCGTCTTCAGCTAACAGTTGACAGGTTTGGGGGAGAGAACCGCTATATTCAGCTAAACGGATTAAGCTAATCGTCCAACGGTTAAAATAACCGCGTTCACAGGTTAAGGCGGTGGCGAAATCTTGACCCGAACCGACGGCGAGACTGACTTTTTGTAAGTAGCGTTGAACGGTTGGGTTTAAATCGTTGCCCACTAGGATTAAGCTTTGCTGTAGATTGATACCCGAATTAAGTAATTTAGCCAGTTGGTAGAAAAATTTAGCATTTTGGCGATTTGTCATTGGTCATTTGTCCTTCGTTATTTATCATTTGTTCAGGTTTAATACCTCCTTTATAATCTAGTCCGCTTTTAGTGAGGTTGGTTTAATCTGAGATCTTCCACCTTTGTTAGTTAGTAAGCGCCGACACCCGCCCGGAGTTCAAACTCCGGGCTTATCGCTCAAGTCCACGAAGCCTGGACTAAAACTCTTATTCAGTCGTCTAAAGACGACTTTCGCTTTAAGCCTTGGGTTAAAACCCAAGGCGGTTGGTGAGACTCATTCCCATTATAATTTTCACAAATTACCATAATATTCGATAAATATTGGTCAGTCTTGTACTGAATCACACGAAGTCCCCCCTGTTCGATTTCTTGCAGCAGTTCAGGGATTTGAAACTTATGCTGTCTCCAAATCCTAATCTCTTCCCCTGCTGCGATTTCAATCGGCTTATCTTCTCCCATTATCCGGAAATTTATCCGATAATTCTGATTAAATTTAATCGTCGCCACAATACTATCAGTTTTAGAGTCATACTTTCGCACCAGTTCACAATCCTCAGCTTGAATCCCCAGCGCAGTTTTCACCCAAGCATAGATTTGATCCACATGATACTTTAACCCTCCTCTCACTGTTCCATCCCATTGGCAGTTAGAACCAATTTCGCTAGTGAAGACGAGGACATCATCTTTTCCCATAGTATCCCTAAAATTTTTCAGGACTGCGGTTCGATTGTGATGATTACCCATGGTTACGCCTAAATGTAAAATGACTTGGGCGGTATCATCAGTTTTTAAGTTAACCTGATGGTTTAACAAGGTTTGGGATAGTGAATGATTTTCGATATCAATCGTATCGCTGATAAACTCGATGTGAGGAAACCATTTTTTTATATTTTTCTGGGATACCTTGAGTAAGTCGTCGCTAATGTCTAAGGCGATATATCGAGTAATTTTGCCTAAGCAATGCAGCCGACGGATAAACTGTTTGACGGGATAGGAATTGCCAGCACCGACATCGATGAGATTAACGGTGTTGACAGCTTTTATTTTGCGGGTGATGACTTCAAAATTATCGTTTAACAGGGCAATTTCCCGATTAACGGGGCGATACCAGCGCGGACGCAGATAGTTGAGATAAAATTGATTCCAGATGTTTGCGCCTTGACCTTTGTAGGAATATTTGAGGCTAATTTCGCGTCTAGTAGTTAAGGTTTGAATGATATCTAAGATTTCGGCGTCTGAGAAAATTGAGTAAAATTCAGCACTAGGCTGGGTGGTGCAAAGGATAGGATTTTGCTGAGATTTAGACATTGATGTTTTCCTGGTTCGTAGTAAGCACTTTAGTGCATCAAGGTTATATCTTGCACCACTACATGTAGGGTGTGATAGAGTCGCGTAACCCACCTTAACCGATATATCTGGTTTTGCTGCGTAAGCCCTGATTCCAGTAGGTTGGGTTGACGTAGGAAACCCAACAAAATTAAAGGATAAAGTGTCAATATTGCTTAGATAAGCTGTCATAAGTAGGTGGACACAATTAAAGTTAACGGTTGAGATTAGGCAACAGGCAACAG
>CAZNNK010001102.1:0-2321 GCA_964574085.1 uncultured Coleofasciculus sp. | reverse complement strand
AAATTTTTTTTACCGGAATACTCAGAGTCTAATTTGCCGACTTTACCGGAAGGGATAGAACCATCCAACGCCGCCAAACTCGGACAACCGATTTCAGTCAGTATCTCCGATAATCAGTCAAGACAACCCGAATTATCTTCTTCTACTCCTTCTATTCAATTCAATCCCGTCAATCTGGATCTGACTCTCTATCCGGCTGAACCAAATGATTTAACATCGAATAGTTTACCTCCCCCAGAAAACTCAAATCCTAGTTTAAATCCTGCCAATTCAACACCGGAACCCGAAAACCTCGCTGACCCCGAACCTGCACCCCAACCGGAAACATTACCCCCCCAAAACTCAGATATCTCAACCCTTCCGCAAACTCAATTTTCAATCGCCCAATTTCCCGATAATTTCTCCTCCTTTCTGGTAGGCATCAAAGTCAACAACCGCTCAGTAATTACTAGCACTTTAATTCGCGGACAAGAAGATGGGGAAGCTGCGATTAATTTTGATCAATGGTTGTTACCTTACGACGCTATCGTCAAAGCCTTAAAATTAACCGCCACCGTTTTACCCGACAATCAAATCGAACTGCGATCGCCAACCCAGGTGGTTCGCCTCAACCCCAGTCAACTCAAGACTGATCCGGAATTAGGATTAGTGTTTTCGGTGGCGGATGTGCGAACCTTATTCGGGGTAGAAATCGAATTTGACATCATTGATTATGCGGTTTCTATCCAAGCCCCCTGGTTAAATCAACGGCGTCAACGGGGAAAACGAGAAGTTATTATCCAAACCGAAGGATTACCCCGAATTGCCCCATCTGGGTTCTCCCTTTCCGCTGTCGAACAACGAATTGATGCCAGTGGAACGGCGACTCAATCACCCAACTATCGGGGAAATGTATCCGCTGTGGGGAGTATTTTTGGCGGAAGTTGGTATATCCGCGCCAATCAACCCCAACTCTTCTCCTCTGATACTTGGAGTTTGGCGGAAGCGCGATTTCAACGCCAAACGGATGCGGCGGATTATATTATTGGATCTCAACCCACCTTCTGGCGCAGCCAAACTGGGGGTGATTATTGGGGATTTACCACGATTCAACGGAATGGTTTTATTCCCCAGCTTCAACTTTACGGGGGTTCTGATCCGCGACAGCGCTTAAATTCTGTCGAAATTGGACGCACGATTTCTGGAGAGGCTGAACCCGGTACATTAGTGCGCTTAGTTGAGGGATTTAGTGATCAACCGATTGCGGAAGTATTAGTCGATTCCTCCGGCGTTTATCGCTTTGAAGATATTGAATTTAATAGTCAATCGTTTAATAATTATCGCGTTTTACTCTATCCCCAAGGGCGACTCACGGAAACCCCAGAAATTCGATCGGCTACCTTCTCCAATTTACCTGGACAAATTCCCGCAGGTTCCTCGGTAGTCGTGGTATCAGGGGGATGGCGGCGACAATTGTCGGGTTTGGATCAAGAAATATTGGGCAATTTTACCGACGTTCAAGGTGGGGTAATGGGGCGCTGGGGGGTTTCTAATAGCCTGACATTAGGGGCTGGTGCAGTTTATGACGACTCGTTTCGGGGATTAGCAGAAGCCTTTTTTCAGCCAGAAGGCTTCCCTTTAAAAGCCGCCGTCTCGGTTCTCAGTGGTACAGAGGAGTCCGATTGGGATATTAACGCTAACATACTCTTTGAACCCTCCCCTAATTTTACCGCCCGATTCACAAGCGATCGCTTCGCCCAACGGTTGAATGCGTCTTGGCAAGTGTTACCCGGTTTCACCCTATTTGCCAATACCAGCACCGGCGATAATGATGCGACGGCGGCTGGTGTACAATTCGCTTTAAGCAGCAAAAACGCCTTTACTTTTGCCCGTCTCAGCGTCGATACTCAAAGCCGTTTCCGGTGGAACTTGATTCAACGCCTGAATCAATGGGAATTTCGGTCATTGGGGAATGAAATTAGCACCCAATCTGAACTCGGTTATCGTTTCTCAGATAACTTAAGTACGGGTCATTCCCTGGTTCTCGGTTATGATACCCGTAACCAAAATGGTCATGACCATTTAGCCAGCCTGACTTGGCGTTATCGTTCCCCCCAAAAATCGGGGGATGGGAACCCCCTCTGGGACGCGCAACTGGGCTATGGTATCGGTTCTCGCGGTTCCGGAATTGTCGCCTCAGTCGGAACCTCGATTTTACCGGGTTTACGCCTACAAGCGCGATACCAAGGGATATCCGTAAGTTCCGATAACGCTGCCTTCAGCTTAAACCTCGTCTCCAGTCTCAATCTCCAGCAAGGAATTACCCCCAGAGATACCAAAGC
>CAZNNK010001101.1:0-2321 GCA_964574085.1 uncultured Coleofasciculus sp. | reverse complement strand
CCTTGTCTCACCTCCATTCTACCATCAAAGTAAAAAACCTACCCTTGTGAGCTGGAGGGGGGTAGGGGCGGGTTTTACCGATAACCTTAATTGAGAAAACCGATAACTTGACTAAACCCGCCCTTCTAAGCCGGGGAAGTAGGAGGAATAATGAGAAAAATGTTTGGTTGGGCTTTTGTGGGATTGGCAATTTCTGGCGGTTTTACGTCCGATCTTGCCCTTCAAGCTCAGGACGATGAGCCTATCCCGTTTCCGCCATCCCAGAGGTTACTCACCGATACTTCAACGATTACCGTCTCAGCATCCATGAATCCTGTATCAGAGGAGAGGGAAAAGTTTCAGCAGGTTATGGAATGGGCAATTGCCCAGCACCTGCATGAGCAGCCCATGGCAGATATCATACAGGCGATCGCCCACCGATTTCTGGGGACACCCTATAAAGCTGGCTTATTAGACAAATCGTCAGAGGAAACGTTGGTGGTGACGTTTCAGGCGTTTGACTGTGTGCTATTTGTGGAAACAGTCCTGGCGATCGCCCGCAGTTTGGCGCAACAGGATTATTCCTATCCCACCTTTGTCAACCATCTTCGCGATCAACGGTATCAGAATGGTCAAATCGATGGCTATTGTAGCCGTTTACATTATTTCTCCGCCTGGATTCATGACAATGAGAAACGGGGGATTGTAACAAATATTACCCAAGCGTTGGCAGGAATTCCATTCAATAAGACCCTGAATTTCATGAGTACCCACCGTCATCGTTATCCCCAACTCGTGAATAATTCGGCGAATTATCAGTGTATTTTAGCGATGGAAGATCGGCTTAATGGGGTTCCCTTAAACTATATTCCCACCGATCAGATTCACCACAGCTATAATCAGTTACAATCGGGAGATATTATTGGCGTCGCTACGAATATTGCTGGATTGGATGTCACTCATACCGGATTCGTTGATCGCCAGTCCGATGGCAGAATTCGTTTGATTCATGCGTCCCCAGCCGGAGCAGTGACGATTTCCCAAGACTTACAGCGGTATGTAGGCAATATTAAGAACGCGATCGGTATTGTAGTGGTTCGTCCGATTGGCGTTAGTGAGTGAATGCGTTGACCTCTCTTTGGTATGCATACCAAGGATTCTAAAAGGATACTTCGAGATGGATTGAAGTACCGCCCCTTCGTGTTGTCTGAGAAAGCCTTTCCGATTGTTAAATAGGATATTACTTTTGTGGATATCTACATTCTTGCCTTGTTGGTCATTGGCTTACTGCTCCTGTTGGTCACAATGGGTTCAGGTTGGATTAAGCGATTACCTCTTTCTTATGCTCTCATTTACTTAGTTGTGGGAATTTTTCTCGGTCCCTATGGAACTAATCTGATTCAACTTCAGCCCCGTACCGAATTTTTGGAGCGCGTTACCGAATTTGTGGTGATTGTTTCTCTGTTTAGTTGCGGCTTAAAAATGAATCGCCCTCTGAGACTAAGAGCTTGGAATTCAACAATTCGGCTCATCGCTTTTCTCATGCCGATTTCAATCTTTGCCATAGCAGCAATTAGCCATTGGTGGTTGAGCTTGGACTGGGGAGCCGCTGTTTTGTTGGGGGCAATTCTTGCACCAACTGACCCCGTATTGGCATCCGAAGTCCAATTGGCACATATAGGAGATAGAGATGAGTTGCGATTTGGTCTGACGTCTGAAGGGGGATTGAACGATTCGTTAGCCTTTCCTTTTGTCTATTTTGGGATTCATTGGTTAGAAAACAACAATTGGCAAGCTTGGTTAAAGCAATGGATTCTTGTTGATTTAATTTGGGCGATCGCGGCTGGAATTGGTATGGGTATTTTGGTCGGGAAGGGGGTGATGTGGATTAGGCATCAGCTCCAAAACTTTCGACCCATTGATGCGTTAATGGAGGACTTTATTGGTCTCAGTATTATTTTAATCACCTATGCGCTGACAGAACTGATTAACGGTTATGGATTTTTATCGGTATTCGTTGCTGGGTTAATGGTACAGCGGATTTCTCCGAATCCTGATCGGCGACTTTCGCAACTGGAATTTACCGAACAACTTGAAAAGCTGATGGAAGTAGGAACTATTCTCTTATTAGGTTCCCTGCTGCGAGTTGAGCCAATTCTCGAATTTGGTGGCGAAGCCCTTCTCATCGCCGGGTTATTAATTTTTGCCATCCGACCTTTAGGTGCTTGGATTAGCACCACCAATTTGGGTTTTGCCAAGTCATCTCGCTCACGTTTTCACCCCAAAATCCGCTGGTTATTTGGTTGGTTTGGCGTTCGAGGAGTCGGTTCTCTCTACTATCT
>CAZNNK010001100.1:0-2325 GCA_964574085.1 uncultured Coleofasciculus sp. | reverse complement strand
CCCCTTCTCCGGCTGCCCCCCAAAGTTCTGCCACCCCCCCAGAAACCCCTGATTGTACAGTCCAAATGCCCGCAGCCAACCCCACAAAAATCATGGCGAACTGAAGTACATCTGTCCAAACTACGGCGGTAATCCCACCTGCCACTGTATAAACAATGGAGACAATACCAACGAGTAAGATGCTCATAGATAATGGTAATCCTGTCACAGTGGCAACCACTAGGGATGCCGCATATAAAAGTCCCCCCAACCGAGCGATCACAAACAGTAAAAAACAGAGTGAGCCAAACGAGCGAGTTTTCGCATCAAAACGTTTTTCGAGATATTCATAAGCGGTTGTCAGATTTAGCCGCACAAAAAATGGCATGAATAATAAGATGACTAGACCATAACCAATCAAGTCACCAAGCTGAAGTTGTAGATACAGAAAACCATGGTCATAACCTTCTCCAGGTCCACCCAGGAGTGAGGCGGCGGAGAAAGATGTTGCAATAATTGAAAAACCAACTGCCCACCAAGGTAGCTGTCGTGAGGCTCGGAAATATTCATCAGTGTTGTGTTGTTGGCGACTGGCGGCAATTCCGATACCAATCACAATCATTGCGTAGACTACAACAATAATCCAATCGATGCTGCTCATAAACAACCTATGTCACTGCTATTTTAGTTAATCTCAACAGCGTTAGACTCACCCTAATTTACCTTTAGACTGGACTTTAGACGAATTTAATTTCGCCGGAAACTTGCCGAGGGAGAATAGTCAGATGAACTGACTCAACGGAAACCTCTTCGGCATCGGCTCGTGTAGCAAGTTTAAAGGCACTGATCCTGAGCCTGTGCGATGAGGGAATTATGCGATCGCGCTAAGCGCACTGCCAAAGGCAATTACGAGACGTTTGAATAAGTACCCAACCCATTCAAAACTTAACCGATGGTCTAAGTAATTCTAAGATAGATAAGAATATCATTACGAATTTTGCTCCCCTGGGATACCCATGTCTATTTTTCGCCAATATATCGCCCCGTTTCTGATTGTCTTAGTCTTTGTCGTCGCCTTACTCGCCGTCAGCGCTCGTATCTTTTTACCCAATGATATGGCAGCGCCTGCACCTGTGGAGGAGACAAATTCAGTGAGTATGGGGGAATTGGGTTAAGTGTGTAGGGGCGGGTTTAGGGACGTTCGTCTCGCTGTCCATGATCACTGTTGTTCAAAATCCGCCCTGACTACGTTTCGACTGTTGACCCTGAATGACTTTCGAGGGCATCGTTTGGCTTCCCCAGCTTCCAGAGGTGCCATGGTACGTCTGGAACATTGCTTCTCCAGCTTCTGCCATACCCCCGCACCCTTGCTGCCTTAATCCTCCTTGATCAGATGCGTACATTGTTAATCCCGGGCTATCAGCTACGAGTTGGCTCTCGATTAGAGAAGACAACTTTGCTGAAATTTCTCCAACTGAGTTACCAAGAGCTTTTTCCTCAACAGCAGGATTTTTCTCATTTAGACGAAACAATACGGCGGTATTTTTGTCAAGAGACACCCTTGTGGTGGGTAGACGTAGCCAATTCTGAGGGTGACGTCGCGCCATCGCATCAACCGATCGCTTGTCTGTGGCTGGGAAATGCCGTGGATCAAGTCAGGGGCGATCGCCATGCTCATGTTTTTTTACTCTATGTCATGCCCGAGCATCGGCGTCGGGGTATTGGTTCGGCGCTGATGTGCCATGCTGAGAACTGGGCGAGAGAACGGGGCGATCGCCAAATTGGGTTGCAAGTGTTTCAGTCTAATCCATCGGCTGTCAGCCTTTACGATAAGTTAGGATTCCAAACCCAGTCCCTTTGGATGGTGAAACCACTCTGTCAACGATCCGCACTTCATCCTTAGGGATAGAAGCGTAGAACTCTAGCGGTTGGATAAGAGTTCTGAGTTTTGACCCTTCACTTTGTTCACGGGCATACTTTTGAGTGAGAGAATTAAGTAGAGACGCGCCACGGCGCGTCTCTACAATAATAATGCCGAAAGTCCTAATCGATGTGTCTACTGCTATAACAAGGACTAATCACCCATGACCCATAACCCATGACAAATAACCGTGGAATAAGATATTTTTTTAGATATGTATGATAATGACGAGCTAAGATTAATCGAGGCAGCAGGTGAGCTAGAAAGCCCTCTGGATGAAATAGAGCCAATTGATCACCACTCAGAGGCGACTCAACCCGATCCAGAAGCAATGCTGGCTCTGCTAACCGCTCCAGAAACGCCCCAACGGATGCTGGCGGCGCGGGCGTTTTGTGAACTTCAAGATGAACGGGCAATTCCTCATC
>CAZNNK010001099.1:0-2325 GCA_964574085.1 uncultured Coleofasciculus sp. | reverse complement strand
GTGGGAGAGAATATTCACCCCATCACCCCATCACCCCATCACCCCATCACCTTAAACGGCTGAGAAGTAAACCTTAGATTTAACGGGATCGGGAACCATTGTTTTATCACCGGGTTGCCAACCTTGAGGGCAAACTTCGTCTGGATTCGCCTGAACGTATTGAACCGCTTTCAGAGTCCGCAACACTTCGTCTACATTCCGACCAAACGAGAGGTTATTAATGGTCGAATGTTGAATAATACCATCTTTATCGATAATAAACAATCCCCGTAGGGCTACACCTGCATCGGGGTCAAGGACATTGTAAGCCGTACTGATTTCTTTCTTGATGTCAGAGACTAAAGGATAATTGAGATCACCTACACCACCACTCTTACGATCAGTTTGAATCCAAGCTAAGTGAGAGAATTCACTGTCCACGGAGATGCCGAGAACCTGAGTCCCAACTTCTTTAAATTCGCTAAAGCGATCGCTAAATGCTGTTACCTCTGTGGGACAAACAAAGGTAAAATCTAGTGGATAGAAAAATATGACTACATATTGACCCCGGTAATCAGACAGCTTGATGGTCTTAAATTCTTGATCGATGACCGCCGTCGCACTGAAGTCAGGAGCAGGTTGACCAACTCGCAGACATCCTTCCATAAAATTCTCCTCCTTGAATGCTTTGGTGTATGCGTTCGCTATAGGTTATCAGTTTTAGTCAATTATTTACGAACTGTTACGACTATACCATAATCCATAATCATAACGACTAGGACTTACCCAAGGGTTTGGTCAATCCCATGCGCTGTTTCAACATCGACTTCCGTGAAAAGGTCTCATCCCAGTTATGCGATCGCCTCTTTGGGCAAACATCCGCTAGTAATGAATTTGAGACAACGAGGAAGGGCGGGTTTTGCCTTTGAAGTTATGGGTATATACCAAAATTAAGCGTCTAAACCCGCCCCTACAATTAACTTCCTGAAGATCCTGATAATCTTATTTATTTTGAAACTCTACAGCAAGAACCATGACCCAATCGTTCCCCACTTCTAATCCTGAAGCCTCAGCTTCGCCAAAAGAGCAACAAACCACACAATCCCACAGGATGACCGATAGTGAGATTCGTTACCAGCGCTTGATGGAACTGGTCGAGGCTGAAGATGCCTCTAATGGGGAAGTTAGTTGTGGTCGGGATTGGGGAGAACGGCTTCCCATCTACTTAAGAATCTGTGGTATCAATATCTCCGATGACACGCTGTTTACGTCAAATTGGGATGAAACCTTAATTTTTTCTTGGGTAAATTGACGTCAAACGATTATTCGCTAAACTAGACTACTTCCAGTAACAGTATTAGGTTTTTGAGCTTGAGAAGCTCTGTACAAGCAATACCAAAGGTTCTGCGACAACTGGTTGGGTGTTCTGTTGGGAGAAAAACGTTGTGGTGCATTATTTAGATCGGCGGGAATGGCTGCTCACGAATGGATTAGGTAGTTTTGCTAGTGGTACGGTGTGTGATGCTCGTACTCGCACGTATCACGGCTGGTTGATTGCTGCACTCGATCCGCCCCGACAGCGAACGTTATTATTCTCTCATCTGGATACCAGTCTGGAGATAGGGGGCAAGATTTGGGCGCTTTCGACAAATTTCTGGAATGGGGGTAAGACGATTGATCCGGTAGGCTATCAATTTTTGCGTTCTTTTGACACTGATCCTGTTCCTCAGTGGGTTTGGGGACACCAGCAGTGGCAATTGACACGTCAACTGGTTATGCCTTACGGGTTAGTTGAAAATGAGGAAGGGTTTCGGGAAACCCGCCAGTTTTGTCACCGGATTCTGATTCAGTATTGCTATCAGGGTAGTGACGTGGCAACTTTAAGGTTACGTCCTTTGATTGCCGATCGCAACTTTCACCACCAGCAACGTGATCAAGACAATCTACACTTTTCCCAATTAGTCGGCGCTCAATGCCTTTACCTGCAAGCCATGCGCCAGAGTCAAGTGGGTACGCCTTGGCAGTTAGGTTGGAGTGCAGGGGAGTATCAACCCGATGAATTGTGGTATTGGAATTACTACTATCCTGAAGAAAACCAGCGCGGCTTAGGCGATCGCGAAGATCTCTATAGTCCTGGCTATCTTACTGTTTCTCTGGAACCGGGTGCAACCGTTACCCTGGAAGCACGGGTAGGATGTCCTCAAGACATAGCATTGGCTGAGTTAAATGCTCTGGTGTTTGAGGCGGCGGTGCAAGGGGAACAAGAGCGACAAGATCAGTTAGTGGCTATAGCGAGGGAAGCTGGGGGAGTTGGGGGAGCTGAGGGAGCTGGGGGAGCTGGGGAAG
>CAZNNK010001098.1:0-2325 GCA_964574085.1 uncultured Coleofasciculus sp. | reverse complement strand
TAAACATCGCCCAGCGAATAAATAATGCTTCCGCTGAAGGGAAGATAGATCAGCAGTCCCCATAATCCAATGCGAGGATACTTATAGGAAAGGATAGAGAAAAAAACAAGGGCAGTACAGGCAATCCCTGTCTGAAATCCACCAACTAGACCCAACATTACACCCATAAAGGCAGAACTATAAAGTGCCACTATGATGAATCGAGTCAGTGCTGCCTTATTCATTTGAGTTTATGGGGTTAATGCTGCATCAAGCCATTGTTTCACCGTAGAAGCAACCTGATCCAGGGGCAATTCTTGAGACTGGTGGGTTGCCCGCACTACAACTTCCACTTTACCCTGTTTGAGCGATCGCCCGGTGACGATACGATAGGGAATACCAATCAGATCGGCGTCTTTGAACTTCACACCCGCCCGTTCATCGCGATCATCGAGTAAGGTTTCTACACCAGCTTGCCATAACTGCTGGTAAAGTGTCTCGGCGGCGTCCATCTGTTTGGCGTCGGAGATGTTGGGAACGGTAATAATCGCGTGGTAGGGTGCGATCGCGGGTGACCAAATAATTCCATCTTTATCATGGGATTGTTCTACGGCGGCTTGCGCTAGTCGCGATACGCCTACACCATAACATCCCATATAGAGGGGATTTTCTTCCCCGGCTTCGTTGGTGTACGTCGCGCCCATGGCTTTAGAATATTTTGTGCCTAACTGAAAGATATGTCCGGCTTCAATCCCCCTGGCGCTGTGCAGGATTTGGCTAGGATCATGAATCGCGCGATCGCCGGCTTTGGCGGTACGGATATCGACTACCTGTTTGGGTAAGGGGAAGGGTTCACCCCAATTCGCCCCAACGACGTGATAATTGGGTTCATTCGCCCCCGTGACAAAATTTTTCAAGTCAACCGCCGTATTATCAACTAAGCGTAAAAATCGCGGCGCAACATCGCTAACGGGGCGGATATAATCATCCTCTAAATCCGGGGCGATATAGCCAACAGGGAGGGGTTTAGATGCCCATTTTGCCTGGGTGGTGGCGTCGGGAACGGTTAGGGCGATGAGGGCGTTGGCGTTATATTGATCGGCTAAACGAATTAATTCATTTTGCAGCTTCACCTCGTTAACCTCTTGATCGCCTCGGATACTGACGATTACCAGTACTGTCATCCCATTGTCATAAACGGCTTGGTAGAGGACGTTTTTCAAGACATTGGTTGGGGAACAGTTGAGGAATTTACACAGGGAGTCGATGGTGGGTGTATTTTGGGTTTCCCGTTTTTCGTAAGTCTCAAAGGGAGACGGTTCAGGATCAGCCGGGAGGGAACTGGCTTTTTCGACATTGGCAGAATAGTTCCCATCCTCAGTGTAGAGAATCTCATCTTCGCCGATATCTGCCAGAATCATAAATTCTTGGGAACCGGAACCGCCAATCGCCCCCGGATCAGCTTCCACGGCGCGAAAGGCTAAACCACAACGGCTGATCATGTTGCGATAGGCTTGATCCATGTCCTGATAGGTTTTTTTCAGGCTGTCTTCATCGGTGTGGAAGGAATAGCCGTCTTTCATAATGAATTCGCGTCCCCGCATCAGTCCAAAGCGCGGGCGGATTTCATCTCTAAACTTGGTTTGAATTTGGTAGAGGTGGAGGGGAAGTTGGCGATAGGAACGGATCATTTCACGGGCGATGGTGGTGATTACCTCTTCGTGAGTGGGTCCAAGTCCCAGTTCTCGGTTTTGGCGATCGGTGAGGGCGAACATGATCCCCTCTGCTTTCGTATAAGTGTCCCAGCGCCCGGATTCTCGCCAGAGGTCAGAGGGTTGGAGTTGGGGAAGTAAGCATTCTTGGGCGCCAGTGGCGTTCATTTCTTCCCGGACAATTTGGGAGATTTTTTGTAAGACGCGCCACATCAGGGGGAGATAAGCGTAGATTCCGCTACCGATGCGACGGATATAGCCGGCGCGAACCAGGAGTTTATGGCTGGGGATTTCGGCTTCGGCTGGGTCTTCCCGGAGGGTGACGAGTAGCATTTGAGAGAGTCGCATCGTGAGGTTCCCTTTTTTGGATGATCAATCTCTCAGTCTAGACTATTGGCTGTCCGGGTTATGCAGTGAGGGAGGATGGGTCTTTCTTTCCACGGTACATGGCGCAATCAAGGGAGATTGTGTAGGGGCGGGTTTCACTACTATCTTTTCGGTTTTACCCAGATGTGACTAAACCCGCCCCGACTTTCGCCGATTTAGAGATTTTTCCTGAAAAGTCAGGATAAGGTGCGGTGCGATCGCGCCAATCCTTCCCAGATGACAAAACCACATAACTGTAGGGGCGTAT
>CAZNNK010001097.1:0-2325 GCA_964574085.1 uncultured Coleofasciculus sp. | reverse complement strand
TGGGGAAGCTGGGGAAGCTGGGGAAGCTGGGGAAGCTGGGGAAGCTGGGGAAGCAAGGGAAGCTGGGGAAGCTGGGGAAGCAAGGGAAGCTGGGGAAGCAAGGGAAGCTGGGGAAGCTGGGGAAGCAAGGGAAGCTGGGGAAGCTGGGGAAGCTGGGGAAGCAAGGGAAGCTGGGGAAGCAAGGGAAGCAAGGGAAGCTGGGGAAGCTGGGGAAGCAAGGGAAGCTGGGTACACAGCCACCACCATAATCTTTGATTTGGTGGTGGAGGATATCACGAGTGGATTTAGTCTTGTTTTCCGGGTAGCCCGGTAAACTCTGAAGTCAGATTAACTTTCATAAATTCGAGATTCCAAAGCTTCAGGATACTCTTCGCAATATTCCTCAAACGCTGTTTGGGAGGGCTTTTCTGCCCGTTGGTGTGCCGCTTCTGCTTGCAGTTCTTCCACAATGTCCCAAGCGGCGGCACATTCTTTAGAGGTGGGACCTTTTTGGGCGCAGACAGCCCGTGCTTCTTCTACAGCTTTGCGGATTTCTTCTTCAAGTACGACACTCTTGGGTTTGTCAAGAAAGTCTCCTTTGGTGAGAATATCGGTAACAGAGATAATGCCCAATAGTTTTTCCTTGATCACCGGAGCGCGGCGAATGCCTGTATTGGCAAACAATCGCGCCACGTACTCTACACCGAGGTCAGGATTGACCACAATGCAGGGCTTATTCATAATTTCATAAACCCGCACTTTTTTGGGATCTTTGCCATAGGCAATCACTTTATAAACAATATCAGTTTCCGTGACAATGCCATAAGCATCTTGGTCATGGCGGCGATCTACAATTAAAGCCCGTAGACCCATATCGTTCATCAAATCCACGGCGTCAGCTACGGTGGCTGAACCGCGAATGGTGACCACATCGGTGGTCATGATGTCTTGAGCCTTCATCATCATGTCAGTTTCTCCTGGAATTGATCTGCCTTTATGATGCGACAGAGAAGTTGATCAGTCCTCAGACAATGGTTACGTTGGAAGCTGATTCTTCCACGCCCCGAACTCTGAGAGATTAGGGTCATTGACCTGTAGGGACTTCTGTCGTGGAGCATTTTTGATTAAGGTTGTCTCTTGTTGCTCTACCTAGAGAGTCCTATGGACTTTACCGCTATTTTAACGCGATTTAGGTATTATTGCTTATCTAGAACATCTGCATCAATAGTGAAATCCTTGTAGTGCGAGCATCTTGCTCGCTACTAAGTAGGTGGACACAATTAAAGTTAACGGTGAAGATCGTCATTGGTCATTCGTCATACTCGCTTCGCAAGAAGCAAGCTACGTTTATGCAAGAGTCCCTAAATTTTGTTGGGTTTCCTGGCGTCAACCCAACCTACATTTTATTTCACCCTTTTAGGGATTATTGCAAACGAATCGCCCCTGCACAAGACCCCGTGCCGTTAGCATTAATTAACAATTACATACTCTCTAAACTTAGGACGAAAGCGAACCAAACAACGCTGATAAAAACTGTTTAGCGTCGATATTTTAATTCCCAGCTCGTTAGAAATTTCTTTCCAGGAGTAGCCAGCCATCACCTGGAGAGCTAAAAATTTAAAATTAGCAACAGGCTGATTCACAATATGGGTACTTTGGAAAATTCCTTCTGGATCTTCCTGCAAAACATCAATAACTTCTTGTAAAATCGAAGGGGTTGATGAATGAGCAAATTGTAGTAACGTTTTTTGTTCCAGTTGTTCCAGTGTTAATCGAGTCACTTGACGCTGGTATGTCCGCTGAAACCCCTTGGGCATCACTTCACGACTGGCTTCGATAAAAAACCGCTTCGCGAATAGAAAATTAACCCAGGATAAGACATCATACTGCGGATTATATCTATCAATATTTTCGCAAATGTAACAGAATAGTTTTTGCTGGGCTTCGGCATAGATATCGTCATAGAAGCCTCTAAATTTACCTCTATGCGGACGGCAAAGTCTACCCGATTGTAAAATTTCTTTGATCAATTTAGCTAGAGCCAGTCGTCTGTTTTGGCTTTTAGCCGGAGACTGCTGGGCGGTGAGAGCCAGTTGTTTTAGGCGGGCGTTGAGTTCGTTCATGGGTTGGGTGTAGTTATACTGGAAACAAGGTGATTTAATAGCTTGCTGACAGTATCGAACACTCTTTAGATGACTTCAATGGGAAAAAGTCGGATGGTTAGCTGAGGCTCGTATCAGGTTTTATCAGTTCTGGGGTGAGTGAAATCAGGAAAAGTCTGTTATTTGTCCTTTGTCCTTTGTCCTTTGTCCTTTGTCCTTTGTCCTTTGTCCTTTGTCCTTTGTC
>CAZNNK010001096.1:0-2328 GCA_964574085.1 uncultured Coleofasciculus sp. | reverse complement strand
CAATCCCCCATCTTTTCGGGTCTGGTGGGCTCGTTTTTGTTTTTAACTCACCGGAAAAACAAACCCGGGCCCCCCTCTCCGTTTCTGGGAGAGGGTCTGGGGGTGAGGGTCTTATCGTCCCCCGCTTTAGCAAGATTGCGCGGTCTTACTTGCTCCACGTAGGCAATCTCGACTGGACGAAGATCAACCCGGATATTTTTGGGTCGATGATTCAGGCGGTGGCGGATGAGGACGAGCGCGGGGCGTTGGGGATGCACTATACCAGTGTGCCGAATATCCTCAAGGTGTTGAATCCGTTGTTTTTGGATGATTTGCGGGAGCAATTAGAAGAGGCGGGGGATAATGGGCGCAAGTTGCTGAATTTGCGGAAACGGTTGGCACGGATTCGGGTGTTTGACCCGGCTTGTGGGTCGGGGAATTTCTTGGTGATTGCTTACAAGGAAATGCGGGCGATTGAAGCAGAGATTAACCAGCGCAGGGACGAAGCAGACCGGGCTTCGGAGATTCCGTTGACGAATTTTCGGGGGATTGAGATTCGCCATTTTTCCTGTGAAATTGCGCGGTTGGCGTTGATTATTGCCGAGTATCAGTGTGATGTGTTGTATCGGGGTCAACGGTTAGCGTTGGCGGAGTTTCTGCCCCTCAAAAGCGAAAATTGGATTACCTGTGGGAATGCGTTGCGGTTGGATTGGTTGAGTTTGTGTCCGCCGACGGGGACGGGGGTACAGGTACAACGGCAGGATTTGGATTTGTGGGGGGAAACGGAGGAAGAAGCGGAGATTGAGTTTGAGAATGAGGGGGGAGAAACTTATATTTGTGGGAATCCGCCTTATTTGGGTTCAACCTGGCAATCGAAGGAACAAAAGGATGATTTAAAGCAAATTTTCCAGGGACGAACGAAGAAATGGAAGTCTTTAGATTATGTGGCGGGTTGGTTTATGAAGGCTGCGGATTATGGGACGCAGACGAATGCTGCTGCTGCATTTGTTTCGACTAATTCTATTTGTCAGGGTCAACAAGTGCCGATTTTATGGTCGCTGATTTTTGAAACAGGACATGAGATTGTTTTTGCTCATACGTCGTTTAAGTGGGCGAATTTGGCGAGTCATAATGCTGGGGTGACGGTGGTTATTGTGGGGATTTCTAATCATGCTGATAAGGTTCGGTGTTTGTTCTCGGTTGAGGATGATGGTAGGACGGTTGTGCAAGAGGCAGAGAATATAAACGCTTATTTGGTTGCTGGTTCTCAGATTATCGTTGAACCCCAGACAAAGGCAAAAGATGAACGTGGTCTTATGGAATGGGGAAATAAGCCGACAGATGGCGGAAATTTCTTTATGAATTCGACTGAACGAGCCAAATTACTTGAACAATGTCCTCAAGCAAAAAAGTTTATCAAAAGGTTCTTGGGCGCACAAGAATTTATTAGAGGTCTGGAGCGTTACTGCCTTTGGATTAAAGATGAGGAGCGCAAAGAAGCAGAAGCTATTCCAGAAATTAGACGGAGAATTAAGGAAGTGGCGAAGATGCGATCTGATAGCAAAGCTGCTGAAACAAGGCTTGCTGTAAACTTTCCTCATCGCTTCCGGCAAATTCAGTCTGTTGCTCAACAAAAAACTTTAGTTATTGCTCGTGTAAGTTCCGAACAGCGAGAATTTTTACCCATTGGTCTTGAAAACAAAAATACTATTATTGGAGACAGGAACTTTGCTCTCTATGATGCCCCCCTCTGGAACATGGCAATCATCGCCTCGCGCCTCCACTGGGTCTGGATTGGTACAGTTTGCGTCCGCATGAGAACCGAT
Source organism: uncultured Coleofasciculus sp. (assembly GCA_964574085.1). GTDB lineage: Bacteria > Cyanobacteriota > Cyanobacteriia > Cyanobacteriales > Coleofasciculaceae > Coleofasciculus. The sequence goes on along the minus strand of CAZNNK010001096.1, from coordinate 523 downwards.
TTTTCTTACTCCAACACCCTCGGCTGGAATACTTTCCCCGTCCCCACCCTTACCGAAAAAAATAAAACCGATCTCACCCGTTGCGCTGAAGACATCCTTTTAGCGCGAGAACAGTATTTCCCCGCCACGATTGCGGATATGTACGACCCAGATCGCATGGACAAAGAGTTTCCCCTGGTGCGAGAAGCCCATGAGCGCAATGATGAAGTATTAGAGCGCATCTACATCGGTCGTCGCTTCAAAAATGATACCGAACGCTTGGAGAAGCTGTTTGATCTCTATACCAAGATGACCGCCACGAAATCTTTGTAGTATTCCCCCTCATCCCCCAACCCCTTCTCCCAAGCTGGGAGAAGGGGAGCAAGAAGAAGAATCTGCTTCAAAGTCCCTCTCCCGTTTGGGTAGAAGGGGAGCAAGAAGAATCTGCTTCAAAGTCCCTCTCCCAGATTGGGAGAGGGATTTAGGGTGAGGGAAATCAGAAGGCAATGTCTTCGTACAGGTTAGTCAACTCAGCTTCAAACTC
>CAZNNK010001095.1:0-2331 GCA_964574085.1 uncultured Coleofasciculus sp. | reverse complement strand
GTGAATCATGCAAAATCCTTCTGAGTAAGCAGATCCATAGTTTATCAGGGAATTAGTAAAGTACAATTTTCGTTACATCCTGCATCTGCCACCCGGTTTACCCATGCTTTGTGACTACCTAGTACAAATCCTCACCGCCCGCGTCTACGATGTTGCCCAAGAAACCCCGCTAGAATACGCCCCCAACCTATCCGCCCGCTTGAATAACCAACTCCTACTCAAACGGGAGGATATGCAATCCGTCTTTTCCTTCAAACTGCGCGGGGCGTATAACAAAATGGCACAACTCCCCCCCGATATGTTGGCACAGGGCGTAATTGCTGCATCTGCTGGAAATCATGCCCAAGGCGTCGCCTTGGCTGCGCGTCAGCTAGGCACTCAAGCGATTATCGTTATGCCCGTAACCACCCCCCAAGTTAAGGTAAATGCGGTTAAAGCCCGTGGGGGAGAGGTGGTTTTGCAGGGAGAAACCTACGATGAAGCCTACGCCTTCGCCCGGAAACTGGAAGCCGAAAAGGGGTTAACCTTTATTCACCCCTTTGATGATCCGGATGTGATTGCCGGACAAGGTACGATTGGCATGGAAATTCTGCGGCAATATCAGCAACCTATCCACGCTATTTTTGTGGCAATTGGTGGAGGTGGATTAATTTCTGGGATTGCGGCGTATGTAAAACGGTTGTATCCCCACATTAAAATAATTGGCGTTGAACCCGTGGATGCCGATGCCATGTATCAATCCCTGAAAGCGGGGAAACGGGTGCGATTACCCCAGGTGGGCTTATTTGCTGATGGGGTGGCGGTGCGAGAAGTGGGGGAAGAAACCTTTCGCTTGTGTCAACAATATGTGGATGAGATTATTCTGGTGGATACTGATGCCACCTGTGCCGCGATTAAAGATGTTTTCGAGGATACACGCTCTATTTTAGAACCCGCTGGGGCATTAGCGATCGCAGCGGCTAAAAGCTACGTTGAACGTGAGCAAATTCAGGGACAAACCTTAGTTGCCGTTGCTTGCGGTGCTAATATGAACTTTGACCGTCTTCGCTTTGTGGCAGAACGGGCAGAATTTGGTGAACGTCGCGAAGCTATTTTTGCTGTGACAATTCCCGAAAAACCGGGGAGTTTGCGTCAGTTTTGTGAATGCTTGGGTAAACGGAATCTAACTGAGTTTAATTATCGCATTTCTGATCAACACGAAGCACATATTTTTGTCGGTGTTCAAATTGCCAACCGCAGTGACGCCGCCAAAATGATAGAAGCCTTTGAAGGATGTGGATTCAAAACCTTAGATTTAACCGATGATGAACTGACAAAAATGCACCTGCGGCACATGGTAGGTGGACATTCCCCCTTAGCGGATAATGAATTACTTTACCGCTTTGAGTTTCCTGAACGTCCGGGTGCTTTAATGAAGTTTGTTGGTTCCATGAGTCCTAATTGGAATATTAGCCTATTTCACTACCGGAATAATGGGGCAGATTATGGGCGCATTGTCGTAGGAATGCAGGTTCCGCCGCACGAGATGGAGGAATGGCAAGGGTTTCTGGATACTTTGGGTTATCGCTATTGGGATGAAAACCAAAATCCGGCGTATAAGCTGTTTTTGGGATAGTTATGACCAGAGAGGTTGGGTTTTCTGGGTCAACCCAACCTACAGGGATAGGCAATTATAGTAAGGGGAAATTGGGAGAGGTGAATATTAAAGCCGATGACACCATTAAGAAGAAGTTATTCTAAAAGAGCAGTAGTTTCTATATTTCAACTATGAGTGTTATCATCTCTGACGAAACCCTTCGCGCCTGCCAAATGGAAGCCGCCGAATTTAAACAAGAAATAGCACTATTGCTATTTCAAGCGGGTCGGCTAACGATTGGTCACGCCAGTCACTTAGCCCAGATGTCAGATGGTGCCTTCCGGGAATTGCTCAAACAGCGCCAAATACCCCTCTATAACTACGATGTTGAAGACTTTGAGATAGATCTAAAAAACCTGCGGGAATTGGGGCGGCTGTGATAGTCATTAGTGATACTTACGTCTTAACAAACCTGGCGGCGATCGGACATCTTCACTTGCTTCAACAGCTTTATGATTGCATTTTCATTCCACTAGCCGTCTACCAAGAATTAACGGTCGATTTGCCTGTTCCTGGAACGGTTGAAATACAGACTCTTCAATGGATTGAGGTTCGATCTGTTCGCGATCGCGCAATGGTTGAGCAATTGCAAATTACAGTGCAACTCGATCCAGGCGAATCTGAAGCGATTGCTTTAGCCCTGGAAATCAATGCTGACTTGTTACTCATTGATGAGCGTCGTGGTAGAACAGCAG
>CAZNNK010001094.1:0-2331 GCA_964574085.1 uncultured Coleofasciculus sp. | reverse complement strand
CCCTAATAACTGCCGTTGTGCCTTCCGTTCCTATTTCAACCCTGACCTCAGGAACATCCTTATTGGGTTGCGAGTAGTGCGTGTCACTCCTAGGATTTTTTCGTAGCCCTTTTCTATTTTGCCCTCTTGCTATCTTAATTTTGGCTTCAACGCCGTAATTTTGTATGATATTGAAATTCATTTAGTGATGGAATTTAGCGGTAGCTAAGAAGTCAAAATTAAAATCTATCATGTCAAGCTATCGCGAGTAAGCTGTCATGCATTTAAATTGGGTATTAGTAGCGAGCAAGATGCAAAGCCTGCGGCATGGCTTCGCTTAACGCACTACAAGGATTGCGCCCTTATTGACATTACGGTTTAAATGCTGAACAGCTTAACAAGCCTCAGTTACGCTTCGCTAACGCACCAACCAAGGTGGTGCGTTACGGTGCAAGGTTGTTCTGTTGGGAATAAAAGTGAATAAAAACTATGCGCCTAACGCACCCTACGCCTCTATTAACCTACGAAGTGTAAAATTAACTAGAACAACTGAAATAAAACCAGATAATCTGATGTATTTTCGCTTCTTCCTCACCGTAACCAGCTTTATGACGTGCTTCAAATCTTAAAGCGGGTAGCTGAGGTTCTCCAGGATTAGAGGGTTGGTTCGGTAATGAGCTGTTCGGCATTTAAATCTTAATGTTAAGAATAGCGAGCATCCTTGTAGTGTGAGCATCTTGCTCGCTACTAATACCCAATTTAAATGCGTCTTAGCTTAAAAGGAATATAGGGGAAAGATGAGGGAAATGGGGAAGACAGGGAAGATGGGGAGTTCCAGACGTAGCATGCTACGCCTCTACACATCGGTCAGGGCGGGTTTAGTTGCATTTGGATGAGGTAAGAAACGATAGTAGTCAAACCCGCCCCTACACAAAAAACAAAATGTTCCCACCTTGATTGCGCCAGATGCTGTGAAAATTAAGCTACCCTTTTACCTAATCCCGCCACTACTATTCCCGTTGCACCCGCTATGAGTAACCGCCACTGGCTAAAGATTACCGAATACCTTTTCCTCACTGGTTCAGCATTGGGAACGGTTATCGCCGCCGCCACTCAGCAGGCGGTTTACGCCGCCACACCGATTACGATTACTCTGGGATTGAATTTAGCTAATCGAGGGCGATTTGATCAGAAGACTCATCAACAGACAGAAACCGCGATCGCACTCCTTGAGCAACGAGTTAGCAACTTAGACTCTCTACAATCCCAGATTACAGAATTACACGATGCGATCGCACTTCTCCAACAACAAGTTACCAACTCCGATTCGCTGAAATCCCAGATTGCAGAATTACACGATGCGATCGCACAATTCCCAACCCCAGAACCCAATTCTCCCACGATTCAGTCTGCTGTAGAAATCCAACCGCTTTTACTAGACACCATTCCCCAATGGCAATGTGTCAACACCCTCACCGGAAATTTAGCGCCAATTACCACGCTGACGCTTCATCCAGACGGGCAAATTATTGCCACTAACACGATTAACAATACAATTCAATTGTGGAATATTCAAACTGGACAAAAACACCTCATCCTTAAAGGACATTCGCACCCGGTTTTATCCATCGCCTTTAATCCTCATGCACAAACCTTAGCCAGTGGTAGTGCGGATCATACGATTAAGCTGTGGGATACTCGCACCGGACAGCAAAAACGCAGTCTAAGGGGCTATTTTTACTATTTTCTCGCCGTCGCCTTTAGTCCCGATGGCTTAACCTTAGCGAGTGGAAGTGCTGACTGTACCGTTAAGCTTTGGGATGCCAATACCTTAGCCCAAAAACGCATTTTTAAGGGACATGGGGACAAAGTTTACACGGTAGCCTTTAGTCCCGATGGGCAAATCCTGGCGAGTGGGAGTCGGGATGGCATGATTAAAGTCTGGGATGTGCGTTCTTCTGTTCGCCACGATACGATCACCCTCAACGGACATCAAGGCGGGATTTATACGGTCATATTTAGCCCCGATGGACAATGGCTGGCGAGTGGAAGTGCAGACTGTACAATCAAATTATGGGACATGAGAAGTGGACAGGAAAGGTATACATTAAAGGGACATACTGATGAGGTGCGCTGTCTTGCCTTTAGTCTGGATGGGAAAACCCTAGTCAGTGGAAGTTGTGACCAAACCCTGAAACTCTGGAATCTGGAGGATGGGGAGTTAATTAGCACCTTATCGGAACATGCGGGTGCGGTGACATCCGTGGTTTTCAGTCCCGATGGACAGGAATTCATTAGTGGGAGTAGCGACAAGACGATCAAACTATGGCGTAGGGTTGAGGCGTGCGATCG
>CAZNNK010001093.1:0-2332 GCA_964574085.1 uncultured Coleofasciculus sp. | reverse complement strand
GGATAAACCTAGAGTAAGGCTTGCTGAATAAGTATTGGGGAGATGGGGTGAGGGAATCAGGGAGAAGTGGTAAACGCTATACTCTCATTAGTTTTCAGCTTAAGTTGAGAAAAATGTTCATTAAGAGTCCCCACAGATGGTGGTTCAACGGTAAAGCAAGCGTAAATCCTGACTATTCAGGTCAATGTTGCCTCTGGATATATCTGTTATGGAGCCGTGGTTAAAATTACTTCTACAATGGGCTATTCCCGTTTTTAAGACCTTGGTCTATCTGAAAACAACGAATCAATTCAGTGGTATACCCCTAAACGAGAAACCAATATCGAAACCTAAGCCGATAACTATACCCGATCAGGGGGTCGATCAACCCCCTCAAGGGGAAAAAGTGGTGGCAATGGGGCAACATTTCGCCAACAAACTGCCAGACGTGATCAACGCGATCGCGCAAACCTTAGATGAAAAAGATCACCAAGAACAGCAGCGCTTCCAGCAACAGAAGGTCCTTCAGCAACAACTCGTCGCTGAACATCGCCAAACCCTATTCAAACTCGCCGCCTATCAACGGGAAACCACCCTCCAGTTACCGGAAGTCCATAAAATCCTCGATCATTGGCCCCTGCGCCTGTTTCCCTCCCAACTCCTCGAACCCCATCGCCCTAATCGCCCGATTCCCCTGCGAATTTTTATTGCCCCTCCCCAGGTTCAGTTTGAACGGTTTGGCGAGATCACGTCGCAAGTGCCAGATATTGAACTGGGTTTGGCGCAACGATTGCGAGAATTCCTCAGTCACCATTATCCCCTACACTCTCAAGTAAGACCCACTGAATTTTTAGGCGGGGCGTGGGAGAGTAAGCGGTTTCATAGTGAATCGAGTATTAAGGCGCTGTTTAGTTTATTGAAATCTGAGCCAACCTTAATTTTAGAGTCGGAAATTGATGGGGATTTTCTGATTTTTCGCCTCGCCTATTGGGGATTGGGACAGGAGAGTTACTGCTATTCTACGTTATGTAAGTTATCCTATCGCGATTTTATCTACGAATCCGCCAAAGCCAGAGCGTTGAAATGGAAAAATACGCGAGATAAACTCCTGGCATTGGGCAAGAGTCTTGAGGATATTAATGCTAAAGGTGGCGACAATGCGATTAATTTAGCCTATTTAGAAGAAGCCGAGGAATTACAGCAAGCTGGAATTGATACCCATGAATTGATTTTTCCCTATAAAGTGAACCGCAAAGACTGGGATAACTTTTGCCAGTTTTTAAGTACCTGTCACTGTTTAGTAGCGGGCTGGGTGTCGGATATTCATCATCTGGTTCACTCGGATGTACCGCCGCTTTTGCCGGAATTATTACCGCCCTTAATTGCAGAGGTTTCTGATCCCGATTTAGTCCAAGTGGTGATGCAAACTACCCTGTCAATTTATCAAGAGGTGTTACAGTCACTGATCAGTGAACGTCCTTACTGGGAACCGGAACTGAGTTTAAAACTGGCACAGAGTTTGACCTGTTTACCGGATAAATCCTGGGCAACGATACAGATTAAATCGTCTCTGAAAGCGTGGCTGCAACAACGGCAACAGCCTCATCGGGAAGGCTTACAGGCATTTGAGGCGATGCGATTGGTATTAACCCAACAGGATTACAACTATTGCCAGATGCTGCAATCCTGTTTAGCCGCCGTGGGCGATGAACAAGGGGCAAATCAAGTTCAGGACTTGCTAGAGGCGATCGCATCCCGTCAACAGTCGCAGACGTTTGCTAATCTGGGCTTAACCTCTACGTTCACGGGACTCAGTGGTAAAGTCCGGGCGATCGCGATTCATCCCCATGGACAAACTTTGTTAAGTTGTGGGGGTGACAGTACGATTAAGATTTGGGATATTATCAGCCTGAATTCGACACCCATTCAGAAATTAAATGGGCATTCGGGTGGCGTTTTAACCCTTACCCTTAGTCACGATGGGCAGATCTTAGCCAGTAGCGATCAGTCGAAAAATCGCAGTTATATTAAAGTCTGGAATCTACATCAGGGTAAACTGCTGTGGACGCTTTCGGGACATCGCAAGCAGATTCATTCCCTGGCGATTAGTCCGGATAATCACACTCTGGCTAGTGGTTCACACAAAATTAAGTTATGGAACTTAAACACTGGTGAACCCTTCCGCACGCTATTTGGACATAAAGAATGGGTGTATTCTCTGGCAATTAGTCCCGATGGTCAAACTTTAGTGAGTGGAAGTGGGGATAAGACGGTTAAAATATGGAAATTGGCAACAGGGCAATTATTACGGACGCTGAGTGGACATAAAGCCAGTGTCAGGGCGGTGGCGATT
>CAZNNK010001092.1:0-2340 GCA_964574085.1 uncultured Coleofasciculus sp. | reverse complement strand
ATGCTGAGGCGTTTGCACCGTTGAAGGATAAGCCGTTGGTTTTTCTTTGAAGATATAACAGTTTATCGTAGTTTATAATTATTGTTTATCGAAACGATTATGACCAAATCAACAATTCAGTACACCACCAAACATTTAAAAGAACTGGGTTTATTTATCGAAGTCAGCGGTAGAACGGACAGCGATCGCAGTCGCAAAAAGGCACTGGAAGAAATTGAACGTCGGATGGATGACCCAGAGGATAAAAGTTTAGATGCGAATAGTTTTGCCGATGGGTTAAGCAGTGAAGATTTAATTGTGGTTGGTCCCCCATCGGCGATTGAATCACCAGAAGATGAACCGGAAATCATTCAAGCGGTGAAGGCGATCGCGAATTTAGCTAGCTTACGAGTTAGCTTAGAAGAGATACAGCAGCAGGCGTTGGAGTTACGTCCATTAATTGAGGCACTCTTTAGCCCTGAACCCCTGACTCCCGAACAAATGCAGCAGGCGACGGATAAGAGTTTTGCCAAAACGTTAATCAAATTTGCCGAAGCGAAAGCCGCACGGGATCAATTTTTACCCGAAGCACAACAGGCTTGGCAGATTTTAAAACCCGCTTTAGACAATGTTGATACTAATTCTAATCCGGTTCTTTCATCTGTACAAAATTCCAAAACTGATAAGTCATAAGTCATGAGTTAATTGTAGGGTGCGTTAGCATTCGCGCAGCGTTCCCGAAGGGTAGGGCAGGGTAGTGTAACGCACCTATTGCTCAAGTTAATTGTAGGGTGCGTTAGCGAAGCGTAACGCACCATTTATCAAGGATTTGAGATACCCACTAGAAACAAGTTAAACACAAACGGACATAACATCACAAACTCTCAAATACGTTTGGATTAAAAATTCCCCAAGTTTTTAGGCATCTTGAGCATCAAGAGCATGTTGTTTAAGTTCACTTAAGGAAACATATTCTAACGCCGATGCATGAGTAGCAGACAAAACCACAGGAGGTGCAGCACCAGCTTCTAGGGCTTCTTGCCAACGAGATGCACATAGACACCAGCGATCGCCTGGTTTTAAACCGGGGAAGTTAAATCCGGGAACGGGTGTACTCAAGTCATTCCCACGCTGTTTGGTAAATTCCAGAAACTCTTCAGTCACTTGAGCGCAAACAACGTGGGCGCCAAAGTCACCAGCACCAGTACTGCATTTGCCATCCCGGTAAAATCCAGTCATGGGAGATGTGCAACAGGTTTCTAGTTCCGTACCCAGGACGTTTTTTGCATTAGCCATGACAGCACCTTTTTTTACAAGCCTTTCCATCAGTAGGATACAGAGAGACGCTTCTATCCAGCAAGACCTATAGTGGTCATTCGTCATTTGTCATTCGTCCAAGAATCCTCGCACCTTGATCGGGGCGGGTTTAGTTGCATCAGGGCTGAAAAAAATGTGAGCCGTGAAACCCGCCCCTACAAGACCAACCAACGTACTGGCTTGACACAGCTAAAATTGTGGAATAGATTTTACCGTTAAAATGGGCGCACGTCGGTGCGCCCCTACAATTCTAATTCACCATTTTAGGTGGGTCAGCCCACTATGCTAGATCTCTGCACTAAGACTGTTTTATCCATCATCTGTCATCTTGATCACCCACTTGGCAGTAAGATAGGGACAGCAGTTTACCCAGTCGAGTGGTAAAGCAGTATTTAGTCAATCTGGGAGGGTGTTCGATGAGCAATAAACCTGAAAAAAACGTTATCAATGTAGATCCAGTCACGGTTGTGGCGGTTATATCTGCCCTTTTACTCGTGCCACTATTGATATCGGGGTTTATCTTCCAATAATTCTATGAGTTCTCGTCCTTTTCAATCTACCTCCGGTTTGCCCCTTGCTAAAGTCATCAAGCTGGTGGCAATAGTATTTGTGTGCTTATCGCTCTGGGTTGCACCAGCATCCGCCAAGGTTATCCGCTATTTTGATGGCAATTCGACGGATGTCAATGTTCCCGCAGGTATTGCTTTTGACTTAGGTGGCGGGGGGGCTGATGTGGATGAAGCGATTCAGTGGATGATTAATCAGGCGAGAGGTTGCACCGACTGTTCGGCTCAGGTTGATGTGGTTGTGATTCGCTCATCGGGTTCGGCTGGTTATAATGAGCCGATTCTGGCGATGAATGGGGTGGATTCGGTGGAAACCTTGGTGATTCGGAGTCGGTATGATGCTAATTCTCCAGATGTTGCGGATACCATTCGCCAAGCTGAGGTGGTATTTTTTGCCGGGGGTGATCAGTGCGACTATAGTTAGTAAAAGTATAGTCAAATATAGACAGACTTCATTTCATTGCAGAAATTCCCTTCG
>CAZNNK010001091.1:0-2342 GCA_964574085.1 uncultured Coleofasciculus sp. | reverse complement strand
GAACAAGACTGCTTCCCCAAAATAACCAGATTTGAAGACTCTAAACCCTTAATTTATTTTAAGTTTTATTTCCGTATCAGACGTTACATCATGTCAATCTTCACGAAAACTTCATACAATCGCCCCAAATACGCGAATTTTATGAAGATTCCGTAAAGAAAATCCATAAGTGCGATCGCTCACCCCAAAGCTTGATTAAGATTTTAAAAGTATATCTTCAGGATTTCTGGCATATAGCTTGACACGAGTGCCAGAAACACTGTCTATCTGACCCCAGATGGATGCTGTCAGCCAAGCTAACTATTAAGCTAGCCCCAACAACCCCCACGACTAGGAGCCAGATGACACACTCTACCGCAACACCGACTATTTCGGTAATTATTCCTGTCTATAACGGTGGCGAAGCCTTTCGTCGTTGCCTTTCCAGTTTAACGAAAGCCTCACCCCAACCCTTTGAAGTGATTGTCGTCGCTGACGGCGATACTGACGGCTCTTGGCAGTTTGCTCAAGACTTTGGTGCTAAGGTGATTCGAGTTCCCACCTCTGGCGGACCTGCGAAAGCTCGCAACTTAGGTGCTAAAGCAGCGAGCGGTGATATTCTTTTCTTCGTCGATGCCGATGTCGAGGTACATGATAACACCATCGGTAAAGTGGCGACAACCTTCCACCAAGAAGCTGAACTCGCCGCCCTAATCGGCTCCTACGATGATCAGCCAGGTGCACCTAATTTCTTATCCCAGTATAAAAATTTATTCCATCACTATACCCATCAAACCGGATCAGAAGACGCCTCAACCTTCTGGGGGGCTTGTGGTGCAATCCGGCGGGATATCTTCTTAGCCGTTGGCGGCTTTGACGAGAGTTACCGTCTCCCTTGTGTAGAAGATATTGAATTAGGCAATAGACTCAAACGCCAAGGGTATCAAATGGGCTTGCGTAAAACCATCCAAGTCAAACATCTGAAATGCTGGAGAACCTACTCCCTGCTGAGAGCGGATATCTTTTATCGGGCAATCCCTTGGACAGCGATCATATTACGCGATCGCGAAATGGTCAATGATTTGAATCTCAACCTCTCCAACCGCATCAGTGTAGTCTTAGTCTATACCTTATTAGCGGCACTAACCGCCGTTTGGTGGGTATCGGCTGCATGGGTTGGCATCGCGGGATTGAGTTTGGCGCTGTTGGCAATTAACGCCTCCGTCTATCAATTCTTCTATCAAAAACGCGGTTTCCTATTTGCGCTAAAAACCGTACCCTGGCACTGGCTGTACTATTTTTATAGCGGATTAGCCTTTGCGATCGGACTCGTTCGTCACCACTGGCAAACTTATCAACCGACTATCCCAACCTGGCAAACAGTCCCTGGCAACTTACTGGCAATTGAGCAACAAATATTCGCATCAATTTCTCGTGAATTAGTTGGTGCCTCAATTCTCGTTTCTTTAGTAATTGGCAATTCTTTCTAGTCCTCTACATCTCGAAGATAATAAAGCATTAGGAGGCAAATCCTTGACCCATCATCCAGTGGTAATTATTGGAGGCGGTCCTGCTGGCTTGACGGCGGGTTACGAACTCCTCAAACAGGGAATTAAACCCATCGTCCTGGAAAAAGCCGATAAAGTGGGTGGGATTTCCCGCACCGAAACCTACAAAGACTATCGCTTTGACATTGGCGGTCATCGCTTTTTCACCAAGGTAGGCGAAGTCGATCAGTTTTGGTATGAAATTCTGGCAGACGAATTTATTAAAGTCCCACGTCTGTCCCGCATCTATTATCAAGGCAAGTTTTACAACTATCCCCTTTCTCTGTTCAACGCCCTATCCAATCTTGGCATCGTCCAAAGTTTCCTAATTCTGGTGAGTTACTTACGGGCAAAACTCCACGCTAAATTAAACCCTGATTTTGAACCGGAAACGTTTGAAGAGTGGGTGATTGACTGCTTTGGACGTCGCCTCTATAGAATCTTCTTCAAGACTTACACCGAAAAAGTTTGGGGGATTCCTTGCAGCCAAATCCGCGCGGACTGGGCAGCACAGCGCATTCAAGGGATGTCTCTCAAACGAGCGGTGATCAATGCCGTTTTCAAAAGTCAAAATGCCAAAAGCTTAATTAAGGAATTTAAGTATCCGGTATTAGGACCGGGAATGATGTGGGAACGTTGCCAGGAAAAGCTAGAGAGTCAAGGCGCTCCCGTGCATCTGCATACAACCGTGACTCGCATCGAACGGGAAGGGACTCGGGTTAAGAGTATCACGGCAAAACGAGGGGATGAAACCCTGCAATTCACAGGCGATCATTTCATTTCTAGTATGCCTGTAACTGCCCTCTTGTATCGACT
>CAZNNK010001090.1:0-2344 GCA_964574085.1 uncultured Coleofasciculus sp. | reverse complement strand
TTCAATCCCTGATAGGGATTATAGAGGATTTCGACTGCCGACCTCTGAAACGCTTACTGTATATAGTTTTCAAGGTTCGATTCCGAGAGACTTCATCTAATATACCATTTCAGACTTCGATTCAGCAAGAGGTCTCTCAAAAAAACATCTAAAACTCTCTCACAGTAAGCGTTTCAAGATTTCCGAGACCCTCAGTTTCGGGGTGGTGTCCTCAAACCCAGACCCCATCGGGGATACAGCTTATTAATCACCACAGCCTGAGAAAACACCTACCCCTTCTCGGATTCAAGCAAAGAAAATCGAATTATCCCGCAGGGGTTCGCCGCCGATGCGTTCAACCTTCCCTTGACAACAGCCACAGAGGAAATAAAAGCGAATGCTGTCCTGGTCTGGCTTAATCACCTTAGAAAGACGCGATCGCAACTTGGCATACTGGGTATCGGTCAAACTGCACTCAAACACACTATACTGCATCCACTGCCCATAAGACTTGAGAATGCTGTGAATTTTCGTCCGGCGCTTATCTTCCGGGATATCGTAAGTCACAACAACATACATCATCAATACAACACTAACGGTGGATACTTGTCAATTTCGCCCATTAAATACTTCGCCAACAGTCGCGCCTGGATTTCAAAGGCTTCCTGATAGGTACATTTGCGCCCTAACACCGGATGCTTAAACTTAGACTGTTTCTTTTGTTCGTATAACTTCAGAAACTCCCGCCGCCCTTCTGGAGATAAGTAAACCACCTCACTCAGGGGTTCGCTGATAAAGTCATCCGGCTTGATTATCCGCGAATTAAGCGCTTTGAGAATACTCCCATCTACGATTAAAGGGCGAAACTCTTCCATCACATCCAATGCTAAACTGGGGCGACCATACTGTTGGCAATGAAGATAGCCTAAATAGGGGTCAAATCCGACAATATTCACCGCACTTTGGATATCGTGGCGCAGCAGAGTATAGCCAAAATTTAATAACGAGTTCACCGGATCAGTGGCGGGGCGATGTCTGACTTGAAACTTAAACCCTTCGGCGCGAATTAGCTGATTAAACACCTTGAAATAGGCTGCACTTCCCGCCCCTTCTAATCCGCGCAATGAATTAATTGTCTTGGTTTTGTCTAGGGAAGTAATCGCCTTACTAATTTGAGTGATGGCTGATTTTAAGGTTAGTTCTGGATATTCGCGCTGATTGCGACTGAGTAGAGTGCGATAATTTTTCAGCTTTCCCCGAATGAATCCTCGCACAAGATGCAGCGCTGCTGCTGATTCCCCAGCGGCTTGCCATTGGGCTTGGCGAACAAAGATGTTTTTGGTCAGTTCCGGTTCCAATCGTCCTAGATATTTCCCGGTTCCAGTAATAAAACTGAGGGGAATTTTTCGGTCTAAGAGTTCGGTGACAACGGCTGGCGATACCGTCGCCCGTCCGCATACGACTATCCCATCGACTTTAATTAGGGGGACATCTAAAAGTTTCTGTTTGTTGGCTTTGACGCTAAGGCGTTCATCGGTTTTGCCGATAAATGAGTCATCTTGAGTGATGTAAACGGTTCCCATGATTTTTGTCCTGTTAGTAGTGAGGACTTTAGTCCTCTGGGTTAGCGGCGCTAAAGCGCCGACTACAAGCAAGCATTATTCGTCTTCCTGATATCGCCCCACCTTTTTGGCGGCTTGGGGTAAACATTGAGAGTAAAAACTACATCCTTTACAACGCTTCGTGTAAATCGGTTGAGGCATTTGTCCAGTTTCCAGTAACCTTGTCACCGATGCAATCGTATCTAGGGTTTCCTGTCGCAATGTATCAGAAATCTCTACGAATTGCCGCTGATGAGAATAGGCATAATAAATATAACCCTGATGAATCGATTGTCCGGTCATTTCTTCCAAACACAACGCTTGGGCGCACACCTGCAATTCATCATTATCCCATTCCCCTTTCCGCCCCCGCTTATATTCCACGGGATAGAGTTCACCCGATTCTGATTCAATTAAATCCGATTTCCCGATTAGGTGATACTGTTGAGACTTCAGCCAAATCGCCCGAACTTGCCAGAGTTCCTCCCGTTGAGACTCCCCGACGGTGTGAACGCGATCGTGTAAACGGGTGCCATCAATGGTATAGTAATTCTCGCTAAATTCTCCCGCACAAAACATCCGCCAGCAACGGTGGGGACAGTAGGAATAGTGGTTTAGAGAGGCGATGGGAATGTAATCTGTATTGTTCATTAGGTTTACCTGTAAATGAAGCGTTAGGGTTTCACGTTGAGATCTGCCTAAATTCTCCTGAAAATCCGGTTCCCCTCTTTTGAAAGGGGCTAGGGGAATGAATAAAATTAGGT
>CAZNNK010001089.1:0-2346 GCA_964574085.1 uncultured Coleofasciculus sp. | reverse complement strand
CTAATGCACCATAAAAGGGAGCGCTAGCCGGCATACCGTATATTTGCCGATAGTCCAAACTTCCGCAAGATGCTACGCTCATCAGGGTTTGTCCAAGAATTTAGTTACAGTTATTCTACCGCTTCAAAAAACCTAATCAAATCTATACAAAGATAGTCAGATATTGGCAAAACAAGGGCGGTATATGTTTATACGAGCGCTCATCCCAAGTGCGTTACTGCTTCCCCATCAGGGGTTGACCAAGGATTCCCAGTTAGAGATACCATAATAGGCGTGCCTATTTTTAATAGAGCGCTTGAGCAAAATATTCAGTTGATTCCAATGGCTCCATACGTGCTTGCTATCGTTCACCGATAGATAGGCGGTTATGGAGTCTGGCAATTTTTCTGTTAGTCTCATTCCACGACGGGCGATTACCAGTGCCGCCGCTTCATCGCTGGCTAACCCATACATTCGGGCATATTTGACCAAACCAATCAGGCTGCTATAGGCTGGATTGACTTGTTTGACCTCTATGCCGCGATTAGACAAAATGGCGCTCAGCAATTGATAGAAACGACTGTATGCCCATCCAGATATCATTCGGGCATACAAGCGTCCCTTTTCTCTAAGTTGAGTCTTTTTACTACTGAAGTCCAACTCCTCACAGACAATCGGACATTTGAGTGTGATCACCATGTCTAGTAACAGGAAACAGACTTGTCTGATTGCAGCATCCTGCTTGCCGGGTGGTAGTCCCATCTGGATGGGGATTTGTCCGTGATACTTGAGGTTGCCATCCGGGTCAACATAAGACCATCCCACCGAGTTAGGGTTAAGGTCTATTCCAATGCAGCCATAGTGAATCGACCGGGATATCTGCTTGACTGGCGTGGGGGTGAACTGTACCGCCACACACCACCTGCCATCTTTGCGGTAAAAATGCCAGGTTTTAGCTCCATCCTTGGGTAGTCGGTTGATTTTTCGGGGGAAGTCTCCGATTTCGGATGAGACATACTTGCCAAATTTGCCCTCTAAGCAGGCAGGTACACGAAACCTGAGTGTCTGACCATCCCATTGACTGACCTGATTCCCACACGTTTCATCTTTTGACCCCACCACATAAACTTGTCCCTTTGGGATAGTTACCCGA
Source organism: uncultured Coleofasciculus sp. (assembly GCA_964574085.1). Classification (GTDB taxonomy): domain Bacteria; phylum Cyanobacteriota; class Cyanobacteriia; order Cyanobacteriales; family Coleofasciculaceae; genus Coleofasciculus. The sequence continues at coordinate 1,214 of CAZNNK010001089.1, read as the reverse complement.
ATGGGAGCTACTTTGAGGTACTCAATCTGCAATTGGTAGTGGTGTAGTTTGCGCTTTTTGTGGTGCAGCCTAAACCGTAAGTTCTGCCAGTTAGTCTGACGGTACTGGATAGAACATAAGAGTGGGAATTGGCATCCGGTCTTACTGTTTTGCCAGTTTTTCTTATGGTAAAACTTACGGGCATTCTTAAGAAAGCGTTCTGCCTTTTTAATCCACTCCACACAGGATTTAACCTTAGCGGCTAACACCTTAAGATGACGCTGGCGGTTAGCCTTGGCAGCGTCTACCGCCCCCTGAGTGAAAGCGATTACACCATTAGCATGACGTTTGTTTATTCCATAAGCTTGCTGTAGGTGTGTATTCCACTCGGATTTGTTAAACTTTTCACCTGAGAGCAGACAATTGGCTGTCTCAGATGCTGCCTGGTGGAATATAGCTGAATATTCAGCCAGAAACATTTCTAGCTGGGTTCTACCTAATAAGTTCAGTTCCGAAGCTGGTGTAGGAAGTCCTTTGCAGTATGTGAGTACAACCATTGATTCGACCTTTCAATGCTGCTTTATTGTATATCAGTTTTGGGCGGATACTATCCCGATGAAATACCTATTCATTTTTGAGGAGACATGAATAGGTATGAGCAGATATTTGGTTACAGTTGCTCACCCGAAGGGTAAGACGTGAGGTCTTGCGGGGGATCGCTGACTTTTTACTGACTTTTTACATTCAGACTATCAGATTTCATCACAACTATACCCAATTCGCCGCATTTGACTTCAAACTAGGAAAGGCAGATGCACCCTGCCAGCCACGGCAGATGCACTCTGTAAAACCCTGAAAGCCCACATTATCGCTGATGTTTTAAAAAAAAGCGAAATGTGGGCTTCATTTTTCTATCATAAACACCAACAAGCGCCCCCCCGTTATGGGAGAGCGCTTTTTGGGTTTTATTTAGTTGAGGTGACGCGATAATCGCATCTATTTACTTGCTCGTCGCGCCGCCTGCTTGATTTCTGATTAGCCGTTGATGCTAGGAGCCGTCAATGCTACTGGGGTGGTATCAAGAGCCGCCAAGTCTAAGGGGAAGTTGTGAGCGTTGCGCTCGTGCATGACTTCAAATCCTAAGTTGGCGCGGTTGAGTACGTCTGCCCAGGTGTTGACTACACGACCTTGGGAATCCAGGATTGACTGGTTAAAGTTGAAACCGTTGAGGTTGA
>CAZNNK010001088.1:0-2350 GCA_964574085.1 uncultured Coleofasciculus sp. | reverse complement strand
GGGGGAGATGGGGGAGATGGGGGAGATGGGGGAGATGGGGAAGATGAGGGAGATGAGGGAGAATTTTTCCAATGACATAAGACGAATGACAAATGACAAATAACTATTGGCAATCTGCTGTTCTCACCATTTTATTAGGGAGTCAAATTTTTGAGTTAGGTACGGTTGAGGCGACAGCAAGCCAGAAACGCACGGGTTGCCAAACCAAGAATGAATTGGCTTGTGCTGATGTCCTCATAACGCCAGATTTGCAATTTTTGGACGAATTAGTCACCCATTACATTAACCGTATTCCTCTGGAAACCACACCACCTGACTTAACTGTAACCGAAGCCGAACAAATCCGCGATCGCTTCATAGAAAGACTCACTCCTATTTTAGGACAAAGTATCGGATATAAAGCAGGACTCACCAGTACTACAGCACAAGAACGGTTTAATGTCTCTCATCCCTTACGTGGGATTCTCTTAGAACAAATGCTGCTACCCAGTGGGTCAATTGTCCCCGCCAATTTTGGCGCACGTCCCCTGTTTGAAGGAGATTTAATCGTCAGAGTCGGAAGTGAGGCGATTAATGACGCCACAACTCGCCAAGAGGTTTTAGCCGCCTTAGATGCCGTCATTCCGTTTATTGAACTGCCAGATTTAATCTATGCATCAGGAGTAAAATTAGACGCCGCTGACTTAATCGCGATTAATGTGGGGGCGCGTTTAGGAATTGTGGGCGAACCGATTCCCCTGGCGGCTACTCCAGAATGGGAGGCGCGGTTAGGTAAAATTCAGTTAGTGATTGTGGATGAAACTGGAAAGGAATTAGCCACAGGTACAAGTAATGCATTATTAGAACATCCCTTAGATGTGGTTTTCTGGTTGCGGGATGATTTGAAATCCGTGGGTAAGCGACTCAGAAAAGGCGATTTATTATCATTAGGAACAATAACACCCTTAATGCCCGTAGAACCCGGAAAAACCATTCGCGCCCAATACTTCGGTTTAACGGAACAGGAGGCTGTTGAACTCTCTGTAAGTTTTGAATAAAACCGATTCGTAGTTGCGCTTGTAGTTGCGCTTTAGCGCCCTAAACGTTAAAACACCAACCATAAACGCTCAAATCATATCATATCTTGACAATTGCTCCTAATTGCAATACTGTAAAAGCCATCGTTTCAGGGGTTTTTATTCAGAGGTGTTTGACCGAACATGATATCAGTACCATTTTACGTCAGTATCAGGGCGCACGTCGGTGCGCCCCTACGGGGTGTTGGTTAAACCTTGATAAAATAGTTAAATCTATTTTTATCTACCGACTGAATTTTTTTACTATCTATGGTTTCTTCAATTGATCCCCAATTAGCCATTCAAACCTCAAAATCAACCCAACTCCCCCAACCGCCAACCTTTACCTCAAAAGAAGCGGAACGCCTGCACCGCAAACAACACTTAGCCGCCGCCTTCCGTCTATTTGCCCGCTACGGGTTTGATGAAGGAATTGCGGGACATATCACCGTGCGTGACCCCGAATTCACGGATCATTTCTGGGTCAATCCCTTCGGCATGTACTTCGGTCATATCCGGGTTTCTGATTTGATATTAGTTAACCATAACGGTGAAATTGTCAAGGGGGACAAACCAGTCAACGCCGCCGCCTTTGCGATTCACGCCCAAATTCACCAGGCTCAACCTGATGTTATCGCCGCCGCCCATGCTCATTCTCTCTATGGCAAAAGTTGGTCAACGCTGAAACGTCACCTTGACCCGATAACTCAGGATGCTTGTGCCTTTTATGAGGATCATGCCGTGTTTGAGGACTATACAGGTGTTGTTTTGAATACAAATGAAGGTGAACGTCTGGCGGAAATCTTAGGGAAGAAGAAAGCGATTATTCTGGGTAATCATGGTTTATTAACCGTGGGACATTCAGTCGATGAAGCCGCCTGGTGGTTCATCGCCATGGATAGATGCTGTCAAGCACAATTGATGGCGGAAGCGGTGGGTAAGCCCAAGTTGATTAATCCGGATACGGCGAAGTTGACTCACAGTCAAGTGGGTTCTCATTCTTTGGGTTGGTTTAGTTTTCAACCCCTTTATGAGATGATTATTAAACAGGAACCCGATTTATTGGATTAAGTTCGGCACAATTGTAGAGACGTTGCATGCAACGTCTGGAACATAAATGATGTGTCCTAACAGCCATGGCGGTTGCTATAAAAACTTAGTCTGGGCGGGTTTTGTATCAAGGTGATCAGCAATCGCGACATGAAATTTCCTAAACCCGCCCCTACAACTATATTTTTGAGGGTTTTGTATCAAGGTGATCAGCAATCGCGACATGAAATTTCCTAAACCCGCCC
>CAZNNK010001087.1:0-2355 GCA_964574085.1 uncultured Coleofasciculus sp. | reverse complement strand
CTCTACAATCAAGGTCAATATAGTGCAGCAATTCCCCTAGCTGAACGGATGCTATCCCTTTATCAGAATGTGCATAGGGAAGATCATCTGGATATTGCGTATAGTTTAATTTATTTAGGAATTCTGTACCAAAGTCAAGGACGCTATAACCAAGCAAAACCCTTATTTATCCAAAGCTTAGATATCCTAAAAAAAAATTTGGAAGAAGAGAAAACCAATGATATTATTCAACTAAATAATGATTTTATTAATAATATGTATGTTTCAAATTTTGGTGGAATTCCGTACTCCAATCTTGAGGAAATACAGGAAAATATTATTTTAAATTCTGGGTATGCTTCGCAAGCCAATCAAGACAACTCTATAGATAGAAAAAGTCCAAATTTAATTGTTTCAGAATCAGAAACATTGAAAGACATAGCATCAAACTTAACTAACAGGGCAGATATTTACTATAATCAAGGACGCTATATTGACGCTGAGTCTCTTTTAATTCAAGCCTTAGACATTAGAAAGCACATCTTTGGGCAGGATCATCCTGATGTGGCAAATATTTTAAACAATCTAGCAAATATTTACTATAGTCAAGGAAGATACAGTGAAGCTGAAATTCTGTTTCTCCAAGCGTTAGAGATAAGAAAAGTTCTTTTTGGACAAAAGCATCCTGATATAGCAGGTAATCTAAATAATCTTGCACTTTTGTACCGAAATCAAGGACGATATAGTGAAGCAGAAACTTTGTTTCTCCAAGCGTTAGAGATGAGAAAAGTTATCCTAGGAGAAGATCATCCTGATGTGGCAGATAGTTGGCATAGTCTGGCACTTTTGTACCGGAATCAAGAACGCTACACAGAAGCAGAAACTCTGTTGCTGCAAGCGTTAGAGACATATAAGCATCTCCTAGGGCAGGAACATCTTTCTGTCGCAACTAGCCTAAATAATTTGGGTTCTCTTTACTCAAGTCAGGGACGCTACAGCGAAGCTGAACCCCTCCTTCACCAAGCCTTAGACCTAACTAAACGTCTCCTGGGAGAAAAACATCCTTCCGTGGCAATCCGCCTAAATAACCTGGCTTCTTTGTACAAAAGTCAAGGTGATATCGACAGTGCCCTAAAATTCCTCAAACAAGGACTAAACGTTGAAGAATACAATCTCACCTACAATCTTGCCTCCGGTTCTGAGCGCCAAAAACGGGATTACTTAAAAACGATTTCTGGAAGTACTAACTTTACCACATTTTTCCATCTCCATTCCGCTCCGAATAACTCCAAGGCAGCTCAATTAGCTCTGACGACCATTTTCCGACGAAAAGGACGTATTTTAGACGTTTCCACCAATAGCCGGCAGCGCCTACGTCAGAACCTTAACCCAGAAAACCAGGCTTTATTGGATGAACTATCTGATACCTATAGTCAACTGGCTCATCTAATTTATAAGACATCAGACAATGATATAATCTCACCCCCAGATGAATACCGCACTCAACTAGAATCTGTCGAAAAACGGGTGCAAGAACTGGAGAATCAAATCTCTCGCTACAGTGAACAATTCCGGATTGAATCCCAACCCGTCACTATCTCAGGAATTCAACGATTAATATCCGAAGACACAGTATTAGTAGAACTGGTGCGATACGCATCATTTAATGCCGAAGCACCACCGGATAAACGCTGGGGTGAACCTCGTTATGCGGCTTATATTCTCTCCTCCACAGGAGAACCGGAAGCGATTGATTTAGGTGCAGCCGACACCATAGACAAAAAAATATCCGATTTTCGTCAACTGTTCAAAGAAGGTGCCAAACTTCCCATTCCCCTAATTAAACAACGTGCCCGTGCATTAGATCAAGCAATCATGGCACCGATTCGAGCAAAGATTGGCAATTCTCGCCATATCCTGATTGCTCCCGATGGCGCTCTCAGTTTGATTCCCTTTGAAGCTTTAGTTGATGAAAGTAACCGCTATTTAGTGGAAACCTATTCCTTTACCTATCTTACCTCTGGACGGGACTTACTGCGACTACAAACCCCTTTTCCAAGTCACGATAATCCGGTACTGATTGCTGACCCCTACTTTCAGCGTCCCGGTGAATTCGTTGCTGACATTCGCTTTATTGATTTAGCCAAAAGAACCTTTCCGCCGCTTCCGGGAACCGCTGAGGAAGCGGAAGCGATTGGTCAGTTATTAAATATTACCCCACTCACAGGGGAGTTCGCAACAGAACGAGCGGTAAAACAGGTGAATAGTCCCTCAATTTTACATATTGCCACTCACGGTTTCTTTGAATCCAATCCTCAATCGGAAGCTGGAGCAGACACAATTAATAATAATCCCTTACTCTTATCTGGATTAGTC
>CAZNNK010001086.1:0-2356 GCA_964574085.1 uncultured Coleofasciculus sp. | reverse complement strand
AACGCCGTGGAGTGGCTAAAGACTCTGCCTCAATGTAGGATTGTACCATGCAGAAACCATCAGGGGTGTGAAAAGAATCAAGGTAACGGGGAATACCCGGATGATTCAGACCCCGTAGCATGGTGACTTCTTGTTCAACACTCTCAAATTCTGCCCAACTTGCATCTAAGGCGGCAAATTGAAACTGTTTGATGACGACGGATTTTTGGGTGTTAAGTTGAAGGGCAAGATAGGTAACTCTGCCACCTAGATGATTGTGACCGAGTTCGCGGAGGACTTGGTAGCCGTTGCCAGACCAATCAGGATAGTTCGTCATGGTTGTAGTCGCACTCTATCATGACTCAATTATCTCCTTTTGGGTGGAAACGCTCAAGAAATACGTTCTGACACAAACAGTTGAGGAGAGGGCGACCCGAGTAAATTGAGTGGACGACAGTTGTTAATTTATGCAAACGTGCCGTTTACTTTTGTCTGACTACTTAGTGCCTTTCACCATGAAACATTTTTATGAAAAGTTTCTCATCATTTTTTTACATTTGTTCACAAATACTTCACCAGCCGTTCATCCAGGATTGAGACACTCAAAACAGTAGACATAGACGATGAGTTGACTGTCGGCATAAACGTACTGGGAGATATTTAATCATGAGACTGATGGTCTACTCTCACGATTCGTTCGGTCTCGGTAACATCCGCCGGATGCTAGCCATCTGCAATCACCTGCTTGATGCTATACCTGGACTCTCAATTTTAGTGGTATCAGGTTCGCCCGTGCTGCATAGCTTCCGGATGCCTCGGGGACTCGATTATATTAAACTACCTTGCTTTGGACGCAATGAATCCGGTGAAGTGGCGGCTAAATATCTAAACACAGCCGCTGATGAAACGGTGAAACTGCGCTCTGACTTGATTAAAGTCGCAGCCGTCAATTTCAAGCCTGATTTGCTGTTGGTGGATAAAAAGCCCTACGGCTTACAAGAAGAGTTGAAAGCGACGCTGGACTACCTGAAACTCCGCCTTCCGGAAACCAAGCTGGTGTTGCTGTTGCGAGATATTTTGGACAGTCCTGAACCTACCATCAAAGAATGGCAAAAGTATGGCTACTATGACGCGCTGCAATGGTACTACGACCAAGTGCTAGTTGTGGGTATGCCAGAGGTATTTGACCTTTCCAGGGAATATCAATTCTCACCCTGCATTGCCCAAAAAGTACGGTTCTGCGGCTATATCCGCCGAGACTATGGACAAAAACCGCGTCACGCCCTACGTCAAGAATTGCAAATTCAGCCAGATGAGAAATTTGTTTTAGTCACACCGGGGGGTGGTGGTGATGGCTACGATTTAGTCGATACCTATCTGCAAGGATTAGCACAGTTATCCCCTCAGCATAACATCAAAAGCTTGATTATTTCCGGACCGGAAATGCCACTTTTTCAGAGACAGGCATTGCAGGAGAAAATCCAGCCGTATCCACAGGTTCAGATTTGCGAATTTACTGATGACATTGCCAGTTACATGGATGCGGCTGACGCCGTTGTTTCTATGGGTGGCTATAACACCATTTGCGAAATTATCTCCTTGAATAAACGGGCAGTTGTGGTTCCCCGGATTAAACCGGTTCAAGAGCAATGGATTCGCGCCGAACGCATGGCTGGTCTTGGTTTATTCAAAACTATTCATCCCGATTTGCTGACACCTGCGGCTTTGATGGATGCCGTTTTAGAACAACTCAATAGCAGAAGTCATCATTTTCCCCCTGTCTCTCGTTTGGACTTGGATGCACTGAATCAGATTGCCCAAGATATCCACACCTTATTACATAGTCCGACAACCCGACTTGTATCCAAAAAGCCCATTCTTTTTCCCCAAGTTATTTCCACACAACAAGCTTGATTATCATTGAAAAAATGACCAACAACAACCTGGAGATATTGATCCGATGAAAAAACTCATGTTTTATTGCCAACACATTCTGGGAATTGGACATCTAATCCGCAGCATGGAAATTGTCCGAGGTCTGATCCCAGATTTTCACGTATGTTTTATTAATGGTGGGGAAGTGATCCAGGGATTTAAAATTCCTCCAGAGATTGAAATAGTCAATCTGCCAGCGATTAAAACCGACTCGGAATTTCAAAACCTGCAAATTCCCGCCGGGTTCAACAGCGTAGATGAAGTTTTAGAGATTCGCAAAAATCAATTGCTGGAGATATTCGGGCAGTTCCAACCCGATGTTCTCATGGTTGAGCTATTTCCCTTTGGCAGACGGCGATTTTCGGCTGAATTAATTCCGCTTCTTGAAGAGGCTAAAGCCAAAGGAACCAAAATTGTTAGCAGTTTGCGCGATATCGTAGTC
>CAZNNK010001085.1:0-2364 GCA_964574085.1 uncultured Coleofasciculus sp. | reverse complement strand
GGAAACCCAACGGAGTTAAGGGCTAAAGCCCTTACTACAAGCCGAATCTAATCCATAAAATTAGGTGTGCCACGCCACTACTACCCTGTCCCGTAAGGCTTCCGGCGATGTTTGCTAAAGACGCGATTATGCCGCCTGTAGTAAATCTATACTACTGTGCTGGATTTGAGCCAGAATCTGCATCGCTTCTGTCAAATTCTCACAAAGATAATTTGTTTTGAAGTAAAAGGGTTTAAGACGCTCAGTCGTTATTTCAGCCGGTTCCCAAATGATCAGCTTCAAGGGTTTTTGGGGATTATTCGTTGCACAAAGGGAGTGGAGTATCATCGTAGTACGCACCTCAATCGGTAGAATGCTCCGGGTTCAGAATCCAGATTCAGCGTCCCACCGCCAGACGGCTGACAGCGATCAGGAATTTCCCACGGTCTTTACAAAACTACATTCACAAAGGTGTCTATCAGGACGTTTCGTTAAATCTTTACAATCGGAGAGATGGGGTGTAGAGACGTGCCATGGCACGTCTGGGAGATGGGGGAGATGGGAGACAAAATTTCTATAGCCCATTACTCTTTGTCTGTTCCCTGTTCCCTAACAAATGACAAATATTAAGTAAAGTAAAGATATAGCAGCAAAATCGGAGTTGTAATTCTATGGTGTTATTTGGATTTGGCGGATTTGGCAAAAAGCTCAGCCTGCCTAAACCGGAAGAGGCGTTACCGGGGCGGGAAGAACCTATGCCTGTTCCCGATAACCACTATGTCAACGGCAATCCTCTCAAACCCCCTTACCCCGATGGTATGGAAATGGCGATGTTTGGCATGGGCTGTTTCTGGGGGGCTGAACGCCGATTTTGGCAACAAGAGGGAGTGTTTGTCACGGCTGTGGGGTACGCAGGCGGGATAACACCTAACCCCACCTATCAAGAAGTCTGTACCGGGATGACGGGTCACAATGAAGTCGTGCGCGTCGTATTTGACCCCAAGGTGATCAGTTATCAGCAATTGCTGAAAGTTTTCTGGGAGAGTCATAATCCCACCCAAGGGATGCGCCAAGGAAATGACACGGGTACTCAATACCGTTCGGGAATTTATACCTATTCCGATAGTCAACGGAAACTCGCAGACGCTTCACGAGACACCTATCAAAAAGCGCTGAGTGAGGCGGGTCATGGAGTAATCACCACAGAAATTGTTGATGCTCCAGAGTTTTACTATGCAGAAGGCTATCACCAGCAATACTTAGCCAAGAATCCCAACGGCTATTGTGGGCTAGGAGGAACTAATGTGACTTGTCCGACGCCAGTGGCTCTGTAGTGTATAAATTCCATTGACCTTGATTTGACCCCACCCTAACCCTTCCCTGATCAAGGGGAGGGAACTAGAATCGCTTTGGTTTTTTTCCCTTGGAGCCTTCTGCCTTCTGCCTTCTGCCTTCATTTGTGCCTATCGTTGGGCTTGTATCTGATCAATCTTACGTGTCAGTGCGATTCGGGTTGAGGCGGTGTAGCAGCGATTTGTCAACGGATCATACCACAACTCGATATCCTTGCTCGACTGGATAAATCCGAACTTCAATCCCCTCATGGCTAATCGCTTGAGAAGCCGTAAAACGGTTTTCTGGTATAGCTTGGGGATAAATTAGACGACGATTGTTAAGCTTTGAATTGCCGGACATGAAACTCTTGGAGACATCGCTTCATCTGCCATGATAGCGATCGCGCTTCCCCAATTCGGCGACTTCACAGATGGAATGCTTCTCCTTCCGGCTCATTCCATCCTGGCGAACTCTATGAAACCAACATGAGAGATGGCTAGGCTTTTAGTGCAGCTTCAGCGATTATTGACAAAAAATTGGTACGCTATCTCAGAAAAGCCAGCGTGAGAGATCGCTGGATCACATGGAAAGTATCATGGTGCCGCTACTAGATTACACCATTGGGGGGATGACTGAAAACAGGAGGTTTACAGTTTGATACTTTCGCCGCACTCACGGATACGCTACAAAACATGAACACCCTCACCCCCGATAGTCACAGCGCATCGGGGTTTAATATTTTAATTAACGCGATTCAACAGCCAATTGATAAATAATCATTCACTGGTAGGGGCGGGTTTAGGGATAAAATAAATGGGGATACCGATAACTTACCCACAAAACCCGCCCGGATTCAACAGTATTGAGGTTCCGTTACTATTATCAGGGGATTCAGCCGATGGTAAGACAATACGCCGTGATTGGGACAGGCGCGATCGGAGGCTTTTACGGCGCTTGCTTACAAAAAGCTGGACTCGATGTCCATTTTCTTCTCCGGCGCGATTATGACTATGTAAAGCAGCATGGTTTGGCAATTTCGTCAACCTGGGG
>CAZNNK010001084.1:0-2366 GCA_964574085.1 uncultured Coleofasciculus sp. | reverse complement strand
TGCGCCCCAAGCGCGAGTAAATCTAGCGGTGGCGATGTTGGAAACGGGTCAAACGGGAGTGCGTAAACACATCGACACGGTTAAGCAGATGATGGCGACGAATTCTCAAGTTCGTCAGGATATCTTTGAGAGTATTGAGGATGGATTGAATAGAAAGCCAGACTGGGACAGTTTAAAGCGAGTTAAACAATGGTTGTCTGAAGGGTGATAGGTGATACCTGATCAGAGGAGCTGGGGAAGCATGTAGAGACGTAGCATGCTACGTCTGGGAGTTGGGGGAGCGATCGCTTATCGATCAAATCAGAGGAAATTTTGTATCTGAGATGACCGTTTTGTCGTAATTGCCGAAGATGATTCGAGAATTGAACCGATGTTCTAGGCTCAGTTCTCGATAAACTAGAGGAAGTCATTAGGATCAACCAATGACCAATGACATAAGACCAATGACATAAGACCAATAACCTATGACCCAAACACTGTTAGTTGGTCTAAAGGCAGACCAGTTCCGTCATCCTCTTGATTTCCAAGCCACCCAAGCCTTGAAGCAGTTCCCTGGACTGGACTTGATGGTGCGAAATCTCCTCGGACCTGTGGCGGAACAATTCTTTTACCTGAATAATATTGCTGCTAGCGTTTTGGTAGGCGAAAATCAACTACCGCATCTGCATAATTTACTCCTAGACGCCTGCAAAACCCTGGACTTAGAACCCCCTCAACTGTATGTGCAGCAGCATCCTGTGCCAAATGCTTATACCTTTGCCATGCGCGGGAAGCAACCCTTTATCGTCCTGCACACTGCTTTAATCGATATGCTCACCCCAGACGAAATTCAGGCGGTGATAGCTCACGAATTGGGACATCTCAAATGCGAGCATGGGGTTTATCTGACACCGCTTAACATTATGATCTTAGCGGCGTCTTTACTGCCCAATTGGGGGACTGTGATTGCCCAAAGCCTTCAGGAACAGATGCTGGAATGGTTAAGGTGTGCGGAATTTTCCTGCGATCGCGCGGCGCTGCTAGCCACTCAGAATCCCAGAGTGGTGATGTCGGTGCTGATGAAACTGGCTGGCGGTTCACCCACCCTAGCCCCCCAACTGAACCTCGACGCCTTTATCGCCCAAGCCCGAGCCTATGATGATATCAGTAATTCGGAATTGGGAGAACTGCTCAAATCCGCTCAAACTGCCCAATTAAGCCATCCTGTACCCGTACTACGGGCGCGGGAAATTGATAAATGGGCAAGTTCTCAAGCCTATCAGTCCTTGCTACAACCGACATCTATTGGCTATAATAAAAAGGTTGCATCCAAGGGCGGATGGCGAAATTGGTAGACGCACCACACTCAAAATGTGGCGACCTCTGGTCATGAGAGTTCGAGTCTCTCTCCGCCCATTCCGATTCAGAGGTGGTGATTATGGCACAACGACTCAAGCGGTGGGAGTCTCCTCGCCGTCAAGGGCGAAATGATAAAGGCAAAGGCGGTTCCGCCAGAGCTAGACAACTGAAGAAGCAACGGCAAATGTTGCGGAAAAAGTTGAAAGACAACGGAAAAGCCGAACAACAGAATCAGCCAGGGGGAAGAGAAAAGGACACTCTTCCCTCTCTTTTTTGGCATATAGCACTACGGAGATACGTTAGGAGGTCATATTATGTCCAGACCCATTACCCCTAATAAAAATGTACGGGCTTGGTTACCAAGCCCCTACTCACCCTCACCCCCTCGCCCCATCTCCCCATCTACTGATAATCACGCAGGTAGCTGCACGGGTAAATCGGCACTTTTCCAGGCACTCCATGAACCGGGAATATTGATGACATTCTCAAACCCATGCTTTTGCAGCAAACTGGCAGCAATAGATGCCCGATATCCACTCCCACAGTAGGTGGCTACGGTTTTACTTTTATCTAACTTATCCAGTTTTTCTTCGAGATGGGGGACATAAATATGTTCAGCGCCAGGGATGCAGCCACTGTGAAATTCTTTATCGGTTCGCACATCTAACACCGTCAGCTTTGAGTCTTCTTTGTGCTGATTTAACTCATGTACCGTCCATTCACCAACGTGTTGCAAGGGTAGCCCCGCATTCTGCCAACTTTTCATCCCATCATGGAGATAACCCGCTAAGTTATCGTAACCTACGCGGAATAATTGTTCGGTGACGAGTGATAAATCCCGCGCACTTTCTACGACTAATAACAACGTTTTTTCGGGGGGAATCATCCAACCCATCCAAGTAGGAAATGCAGATTGCAGGGCAATGTTAATCGCACCCGGAATATGTCCGCCGCCAAATGCTAGCATTGAACGGGTATCGATGACAAGGGTGTTTGCATCTGCCATCTTCTGTTGGAATTCTTGAGGA
>CAZNNK010001083.1:0-2368 GCA_964574085.1 uncultured Coleofasciculus sp. | reverse complement strand
TGCCAATACCTACTCGGTACGTTGGACGGGATTTGTGGAACCGCTTTACTCAGAAACCTATCAGTTCAAAACCTCTTCTGATGATGGGGTGCGATTGTGGGTAAATGACCAGCTACTGGTTGATAATTGGACAGATCATGCGGTTACCGATAATCGTGGCACGATTGACCTAGAGGCGGGACAACAGTATGAAATTCGCATGGAGTACTATGAAAACCGAGGCAAATCGGTAGCACAACTGGCTTGGTCGAGTGCGAGTCAATCGGAGGAGATTATCCCTCAAAGTCAGCTTTATGCGGCTAATTCCAGTGATTTTTCGGTCAATGAAATGATGCAGAATACGGCTAGTTCTTTGACAACGGTTGCGTCGGGAGGTGACGAACTTTTAGGCAATACATATGTTGATGCTTTCGACAATGGTGGACATTCGCATCTGCTTCTAACTGAAGACAATGGCAGTCAGGAAAGTTTTGAACCTGCAACTGAACAACTGACTTTAGCTAGTCATCAAGATGTATCAGACTCGGTTACTGCTAGTGAAGTGACGCCGATTAATCTGACAAACAGCATCGGTATCGGAGATCCTTTCACGAATGAAACTGGTGAATCTCTGATTGAAATGCCTCAAGCTGAACTGTTGACGGTTCCAACGCTTGTGTAATATAGCAACCGCCAAGACGGTTAGGACACATCATTTATGTAGAGACGCGCCATGGCGCGTCTCTACTCCCTTATTCAGTAGCCCCTAACTATGGGGATCTAAGGCGTCTCTTAAACCATCTCCGAGTAAATTAAAGGCTAAAACAGTTAGGGTAATAAACAAACCAGGAAACAAAATTGTCCAGGGAGATGATAAAGAATAGCCGCCCTTAAATGCATCGGATAGCATTGTTCCTAATTCCGGCGTGGGAGGTTGTGCGCCTAACCCTAAAAAACCTAAACCTGCTGCTTCTAAGGTAGCCGTACCAATGGAAAGCGTCCCTTGAACGACCAAAGGACTTAAACTAGCGGGTAAGATATGATAAACAATAATCCGTCCCGGCGTCGCACCAAACGATCGCACGGTTTGCACAAAGTCCTGTTCCCGCAAGGATAGCACCATACTGCGAGTCAAGCGGATGAAAATGGGGACTTGCACCACACCCACAGCAATCATCACACTGGAGATACTAGGACCGGTTACGGTGACGATCGCGATCGCGAGTAGAATTGAGGGAAAGGCTAACAGGATATCGGTTAACCAGCCAATCACGGTTTCTAACCCACCCCGAAAATACCCCGCGATTAACCCCAACACGACTCCCACAATTAACCCTAATCCCACGGAAACTAAACCAATAAACAAAGACGTGCGTAGCCCATACCATACCAGGTCAAGAATATCTCGTCCCAAACCATCGGTGCCAAACCAATGATCCAAGCTGGGGGATTGCAACCGGGCGGTATAATTGCGATCGGTTGACGGGTTATAGGGATTGAGAATCGGTGCAAACAGCGCCAATATGATGATAGTAAGCGTGATTCCCAGACCAATTTTGCCAGATGTTGATTGTCTAAATCGTTGAACGGCTTTGTTTTCCATCGAGAAAGGAAACAGGGAGATGGGGGAGATAGGGAGGATAGGGGAGATGGGGAGAATAGGGGAGATGGGGAAGATGGGGGAGATTAGAGAGAAATTGTCGAAACTTTCCGGTGAAACGTCTATTGTAGGGGCGGGTTTTACCATTAACATTTGATTTTCACCCTGATGTTACTAAACCCGCCCCAACGAAGTCCAATAATGCCAATGACATAAGACAAATGACGAATGACATAAGACAAATGACATAAGACAAATGACAAATCAATAATGATTTCCCGATTTACGATGATGTACGGCAGTCATCCCGATTGATTGCAATACTTGACCATTATTGACAACAGCATAGACTAACCAGTGATCGCCGCAGTCCATCCGACTCTGCACTGTACATTCTAAATAAGCCAGGGCATCTTTGATAATCGGACAACCATTTTCCGCTGTTTCCGTCTCTAACCCCGCAAACCGATCATCCCCTGGGGCAAAGGATTGTAAAAAGTGTCGCCTTACATTCATCCCTTCTTTTAAGATATTCAGGACAAAACTATCTTCCGTATGCGTCAGAGACTCAACTGCCCGATCTTTAGCAATCGCAACAGTAATTCCTGGCGGATTGAATGAGGCTTGCGTTACCCAAGAGGCTAACATCCCACTACGAACATTACCACGCTGCCCTGCAACAACACACAATGACCCGACAATTCGTCCCACCGCCTGCGCCGTTCGGTCAATTTGGGCGCTGCTGACGGCTTGTTTGGGGGCGCGGAATTTCTTGGATTTTTTCAGCGC
>CAZNNK010001082.1:0-2373 GCA_964574085.1 uncultured Coleofasciculus sp. | reverse complement strand
GGTTTTGTTGAAAGGTTATTGGTTTCTCGGTTAATTTTGTCCCTAAACCCGCCCCAACATTTGATTTATTGTGCCGATATCAGATTGATAGATTAACCGGAAACTGGGCAATAAAACCTAGCCGATTATTAGGCGCGATCGCCTCCCAAAGACGTAGGGGCGGGTTTAGGGATTAAAGGAGTTAACCCACCTCAAAATAAACAACGAAACCCGCCCTGATCCAAACCTAAATTTGACGAATGACGAATGACATAAGACGAATGACATAAGACAAATAACTACGCCACCTGACTCAACGCCTCCGTCAGATAATCAGCAGTGGCTTCCACAAGCGCGATCGCGTTTTCATATAACATCCGAGTCGGACCCAGGATTCCCACACTACCCACGGGCATATTATCCTGTTCGTAGGTAGCACTCACTAACGTACAGGTTTGCATCGGTTCCAAAGGATTTTCTGTGCCAATTCGTACTTTTGCCCGCCGCTTAGAATTTAAACTATCAGGCAGTTCAAAGATTAGGGGCCACAGTTGTTCCTGTTCTTCTTCCAACAGATGCAACAACATTTGAACTTGTTGCAACTCAGCAAATTCCGGCTGACGCAATAACTCGGCAATCCCCCGTACTAAAATCGGCGTAGCTACCGATGTTTTCATCGGACGACTTAATTCTGCCAATACCTTTTTCAAGAAATCAGCATACTGGGCAAATTCGCGGTCAAGTTCACTCCAATCCAAGTTAACCAGTTCACCCAGAGAACGTCCCCGAAGCTTACTACTTAAAAAATTAGATAATATCTGTAACTCTTGCTCAACAGCCGCTTCATCCGGTGGATCATCTTCTGATACCGAGGGCAATTCCATGACAATGGATTGGGTTTGATAGGCATCAGTCACCACAATCAACATCACCCGCCCTGGTGCGACAGACACCAATTGCAAATGGCGCAATCGGGTGGTTTGAGTTTGAGGTAAAGTAATCAGGGTAATATACCCACTCAAGGTGGAGAGAATTTGCCCTGCATCGCGTAGCAACGCCTCAAAATTGAAATCGTCTCCCTTCAAATGATCTGCCAGTAATGTCTCCGCTTGACGTCCTAGGGTATTGGATGGTTGAATCAGGCGATCGACATAAATGCGATATCCTGAATCCGAGGGAACCCGTCCTGCCGAGGTATGAGGTTGATAGAGTAAGCCAGATTTTTCCAGAACACTCATACAAGAGCGAATTGTAGCAGGACTAACACTCAGATCATACTCTTGGGCTAAAACTTTGGAACCCACAGGTTCCGCCGTCGCAATGTAATGACGGATAGTTGCCCAGAGAATATGTTGTTGACGATTATTAAGACTGACGTGTACAGACATTTGAAAAAAAGCCGAACGTAATCAGATTTTCACCCGAATTATTGAAAATCATGCTGGTTAGGGCGAAGTTCTGGTAGAACTGTTTCTCCCAGATACCCTTAGCGATCGCTTAAATCGCCAACGCCGCTAAACTGACGTTTGCAGTGACGGACGTTCCGGGTTGGATGAATGCCGTCTATGGTCTTGATTCAAAGATAACAGAAGAAATGGGGATTCTGTAGCTTGTCATGATCGACCGTTAGTAGCGAGGGATGGTAGGATCAACCGTTGCGGAGTATGCATCAATTCCACCGACGACATTTTTGACATTGGTAAACCCCTGATCCGCTAACCACTGGCACATTTGAGCGGAACGGATACCGTGGTGACACATCACCAAGGTTTCAGCATCAGCTTCAAAGCGGCTATGGATTTGGTCGGACCATTGGGCAAATTCGCTCAAGGGGAGAACATCAAACCCCTGAATATGTGCGATCGCGACTTCTTGGGGTTCTCGCACGTCGATAAGCTGAAGTCCTTGCGGTGCTTGGCTGATCCGCTGCGCGAGTTCCTCAACACTGATTTGGGGAATGGGTTGATTAAAGGATTGAGCTGACATAACAGATGTAACGAAAATAATACATACCAGAATACCTATATCCTTAAGATTGGCAAAGGGTGTGGGGGAGATGAGGGAGCTGAGGGAGTTGGGGAAGCTGAGGGAGCTGGGGAAGCTGAGGGAGCTGAGGGAGCTGAGGGAGAGCGTGTAGGGGCGGGTTTTACCATTAACGGGAAGGTTGTCACCCTGATATCACTAAACCCGCCCCGATTAGAGTGCAAGTCACCTTCAACAAAGGACATAAGACGTAGCTTGCTTCTCAAGGGAAGCGAGTATGACGAATGACATAAGACAAATGACATAAGACAAATGACAATGAAACTACGCTCGTTTTTTTATGCCTTAGCAGCCCTTTATCTTATACACATCTCCGAGACCACGATACTAATGCGAATGTCGTTAGGCGGT
>CAZNNK010001081.1:0-2377 GCA_964574085.1 uncultured Coleofasciculus sp. | reverse complement strand
CTGTCTTCCTTGTCTTACCTGAACCCCAATCTTAAAAAACCTACCCTTGTGAGGTAGGGGGAGCAGGGGAAGCAGGAAGCCCTGTAGAGGTGTTCCGAGGGAACTATCCTAGTTAAATGAGCTGCTCGCTGAGGCTTTACCCATCGTTTCCCGATTATGGGGTTCCAGAAGATTGGACACATCCGGACCACTGGGGATAATTCCGCCAGGATTCAGCGGAAATAAATTCCCATAATAATCTCGCTTAACACTCTCCAAATCGCAGGTATCGGCAACACCCGGAAGCTGATACAAATCGCGCAGGTAAGCGCCTAGGTTTTGATAGTCTTTAATCCGGCGACGATTACACTTAAAGAGTCCATAGTAAACAATATCAAAGCGGAATAGGGTTGTAAATAGACGCACATCTGCCAATGTCACTCTATCGCCACATAAATAGCGATTTGTCTCTAACACCGCATCAATTTCATTGAGTGTCGTAAACAATTGATCACAGGCTTGATCATAAGCCTCTTGAGATTGGGCAAAACCGCAGCGATATACCCCATTATTCACCGTATGGTAAATTTTATCATTCCACTCAGCGATCGCGGACTTCAGATCCTCTGGATACAAGTCCAGTGCAGCATTCTTCGCGAACTGATTAAACTGAGAGTTGAGCATAACAATAATCTCGGCACTCTCATTATTAACAATTGTCTTCGTCTGGTTATCCCATAATACGGGAACCGTCGAACGCCCACTGTAACCGGATTGGGCTAACTGGTATAATTCCGGCAACGTGTGACAGCCCTCTTCGGGTTTCTCAAACACCCAGATTCCCTGATCTGAAGATGGCGAAACAATCGACACACCGATAACCTCATCCAATCCCTTCAGCGCCCTCACAACCAGCGTCCGATGCGCCCAAGGACATCCAAGTCCTACAAACAGAGTATAGCGCCCTGGGGCGGGTGGATAGGGATTTCTAGCATCTGTCCCAATCGCCTGTCTAAACTGACTCTCTGGGCGAATGTATTCTCCCGTTTTGCTGGGTGGTGCTAGTTTGGACATCATAATCTGCCACATTGTCGTCCAGACAAACTTGCCCAACCGGATAATTACGGTTGAGGGGAGAGATGTGCCTTTCGGTTTCCAAGAAGATGTTGCCATGAGTGAAGAATTGAATTTTATCCTACTGGCGTGACACATCTAGTTTGATGGATTAGCTTGGGTTCGTAGTAAGGGAACCTTAGCCCTATATTCTGTTGGGTTTCCTGTCGTCAACCCAACCTACAACCTGTTCCACAATTTTAGCTGTGCCACGCCACTACTGTATCGAATAGCGGCGAATAACAGCGATCGCGATCGCATCCAGGGATGATAGTCTAGCTACTGTTGGGTTTTCCTGCTGATCATCCAACACCAAAGCACACCAGACAAACGGTAGATATGGCTAACATCACCATCCAATCCGCAACTGAACGTGACAACGGCTGGTCTTATCAGGTGAAACTAGAAAACGATCACGAGTATAACTACGATGTCACCCTTAGTCAATCAGACTATAACCAATGGTCGCAAGGTAAAGTTTCACCCGAACAATTAGTCGAGGCGGCGTTTGAATTCCTACTGGAACGTGAACCCGCCTCGTCTATCCTGTCAAAATTTGATTGTTCCGTAATTCGCCGCTATTTTCCAGAAGTGGATAGCGAGTTACCCAAGAAACTTTAACGGTTAAAACTCAGGCTATTCATCATCTGGTCTAACACTTGTTTATTGCGTTGATAGCGTTGACCTTGCATATCATAGGTTGTCCCAATCAGAGTTTGTCCATCGAGATTGACGAAATATAAATAAGATCGGATTCCCTCAGGGATTAATCCTATTCCTGTGGCTTTATTTTCAACAACCACCGCTTGATACCCATCAATAGTCGTCTGACGGCGAGACAGTTCTTGACTCGTCTGGTTATCTGCACTGGCTACTCGTTCAAAGGGAACATTATCAACTCGGATATGTACGGCTTCATCGAAACTTTCAGATTGTTCTGGCAATGAAATTGATTCTGGATCAAAAACCTTACACTGTTCTACCACCGATCCGGAATTTGTCACCCAACCTTGAGGATAACTCACTGTATAACTTACCGCCTCATTGGTGCAGGTTTGGCTGAGGGCGATAGGAGAATTGTCTTCGGGTTGCTGGGCATTTACGACGTAACGATTGGGGACACCCGACACATTTTTAACTTGACATAATGCGGCAGCAACTTGCGCCCGTGTCGCCGGATCAGTGGGTCCCATCAGTCGCATATTTGCCTTGGGAGGACTAATGAGAATCTCTTTTTTAGTGGCGGCGGCAATTTTCCCTTCGGCGTATTCAGGTATCTCTTGGG
>CAZNNK010001080.1:0-2392 GCA_964574085.1 uncultured Coleofasciculus sp. | reverse complement strand
GGGTTTCAGATTTAGAATGACTGGGATTAGCTGTAGAGACGTGCCATTGCGCGTCTGTACGTTGTTGACAGTTGTCGTCGTTAATATCGTTACATGACGATGGCTGAGGTAGTTTGAGAATCACCTCTAATCGATTATCTAAAAGAATCGTATAAATAACCGCCGTATTCGGGGCGTGTTCATCGACAATTTTGTCAATCAAAGCCGGATCTGATGACGTACAGGCTTCTTGTAAGTAGTTCTCTAATTCCGCTAATTGCAGTTGGGCTAAAACCTCTCTGGCTTGGATTAAATTTTGCGGGGATGGCGTTTCATCTCGCAATAGTAAATCAATCAATTCCCGATAAATCGGCTCAATTTCATCGCGAAAGGAAAAGCGAACGTCGGGATTAAGAGTGGCTAAATCTGGGCGAATCGTATTGAGTGTATTTACCGCCGCTTGATAGGCGGCGATCGCGCCCGATTCTCCGTCAATATTTCCCTGGGCTTTCCGTAAACGTCCCAGTTGCCATTGCCATTGATAAGCAATATCCCACGCCTGAATCGATTGGCTAATTTGAATGGCTTGATTGGTTAACGCTTGAGCATTGTCCAGGTTCTGAGTCGATTCATAGAGTTTACCACTAATCCCGGTTGCATAAGCTTCGCTGCGCCGATCCTCTAAATCATGAGATTGTTGGATAATCTGTTGATTTTTAGCAAAGGTTGTGGTTAATAAACCATCCATTTTTGTCCAAATGCTGTGACGGTAAATCGTGGGAACCTGTGCCGTATTTTGGTTAACTGTTTGCTGAATTTGTTTTAAAGTAACTAGAAGTTGAGAAAATTGAACTTGGCAATCAATAGTGGTGTGACTGGTGGGTAAGTCGGTAATTTTGGCTGAAAATTCGATTAAATTAGGCAGTTGTGGTACAATTTTTTCCTGCCACCATATCTGAGCATTTGACCAGTGACGCTGCTGAAGTAACCAGTATTGGGTATTGAATAAAATACTGAGGTAGTTTAGCTGAGATTGTAGAGGAATTAGGGACGAATTTGATTGGGTTATTGCCCGTTGATAATAATCCGCAGCTTGAGTAACAGCATCCAGAACAGGTTGAAGAGTCTGTAGAGAAGGGCGAGTTCTTTCGTAGAGACTGCGCTGGTGATGATAAGTATCCTTTGCCCAGTTCCCCAACTGAAAATAAGCCTCAGCAATAGCTTGGGGATTTTCCAATTTTTGAGCCAGAGTCAAACTTTTGTCTAACAACTGTTTAGATTGTTCTAAATTCGTTAAATTCTCTAACTTTAAATACTGTTTTAATGGCGACCAATTCGGATCTGAAGAATTAGAGTTACCCACAACTCGCACCAATTCTCCCAAATTAGACCAAGCCGTGAACTTAAGCAAAGAGTCGGGTTGACTTTGCAGGTGTAATGTTGCCAGAGTTAAAGTTTTAAATGCCTCCCGTAACTGTCCTAGATTTTGCAACGCTTGAGCTTGGTTAATCAAGCTACCAATGCTTCCAATTTCATCTTCCAAGCGGGTGTAAAGGCGATGTACCTTTTCCCAGGTTTTTAGAGCATCAGCAGCGTTTCCCAGAGAGAGTTGTAGATGTCCTTGATTATTGAGAACTTGAGCCAGAATCAGGCTTTTTTCCGGCGAATTGGGAAGAGATTGCAGTTGGTTGAAACTTTTGGCGATCGCGTCTTTCGCCTCTTGCCATTCCCCCAATTCTTGGAAACCCAAAGCCAGATAACTTAAGACTCGCGCTTGTTGAAGTTGATTCCCTTCATCAGCCAATTGAGAGACCGCTTCTTCCC
Organism: uncultured Coleofasciculus sp.; assembly: GCA_964574085.1. Classification (GTDB taxonomy): domain Bacteria; phylum Cyanobacteriota; class Cyanobacteriia; order Cyanobacteriales; family Coleofasciculaceae; genus Coleofasciculus. The sequence goes on along the minus strand of CAZNNK010001080.1, from coordinate 589 downwards.
AGAGACTTACCGCCTCTATAAATTGTCCATTTTGATAATACCCTTGACCTTGTTCAATTAAAGTCTTGCTATCAACAATAAGACTTTGGCTAAGAATTCGCGGAGGTTCGGTACTAAGTACCGATTGACCAATGAGATAAGGTTGACCCAAGCCAATCAACAGAGTCAAGCAGACACCAATCAGCCCATATTTAAAGAATAATTTCAGATAGTGCCATACAGACTGGGGTATAAACATAACTTATTATAAAGTAATTACGCTTGCTTGTAGTTGCGCTTGTAGTTGCGCTTGTAGTTGCGCTTGTAGTTGCGCTTTAGCGCCGGTTCATCGTGAAGCGTCCCCTCCCCACAATCGCTTGTACTAAGGCTATATTCTATCAACTGAGCCAACCTTGATAAGTATATTATTAAACAGCAAGCCTAATAAAGTTGGGTTTCGTTCCTCAACCCAACCTACTACTAAAGTGACATACTCCTCACCTCGGTACAGGGCGCACGTCGGTGCAGGGCGCACGTCGGTGCAGGGCGCACACCATTGGTGCAGGGCGCACACCATTGGTGCAGGGCGCACACCATTGGTGCAGGGCGC
>CAZNNK010001079.1:0-2395 GCA_964574085.1 uncultured Coleofasciculus sp. | reverse complement strand
TAGGGGAGATAGGGGAGATGGGGGGGATGAGGGAGATAGGGGAGATAGGGGAGATAGGGGAGATAGGGGAGAAGATTTGCAATCAACAATGAACCATGAACAATCAACAAATGACGAATGACCAGTAACGAATAACCAATAACGAATGACCAATTACAACTTTAAAGCGCGAGTTGCGGCTTTAATTAAATGATAGTAATGAGGTTGGGTAACATCTACTTGTTTCGCATCATCCCGCTTAAACCCTAAAAGCCCGGTACGCTGTCCTTTTTGAACCACCAGAACTTTGCCTTCAGCATTCCTAATTCGTAACTCGTTTAACGATTCCCATAAGCTACAGGTATAGCGGCGTTCGTTGTGGTAAAATTCAGCTTTTTTAATCGATGATGGGGCTGATTCACTCACCCGAATGCCGACTAACTCTAATTCAATTGTCACATTTCCATTCCAAGCATTATCTTTGAGTTTATAGGCAATATCTACATTAGAGGGTAAAGGGAAGTATTCACCCCAACGCCACGCGATCGCCTTCAATTGCTTGGTTCCATCAAATCCAGACAGGGTAAGCTTTAGATGCCCTTTCCCTACAAGTCGTTGTTCCACCACACGCACATTTGGCGTCCAGAATATCGGGTCAGGATTACCAATCCCACAGGGATGCAATCGGTCAATTTGTTGGTAGAGATTATAGCTAATTTGATTAAAATTCGCCTCGGCGTCTATAGCGACTAAGGGCTTCAGATGTTCAGGTTCTAAACATTGATGGGCAAAGTGACTCAGTTGACTTTGAAACGCAGTTAAATTTTCACTAGGTAATGTAAAGCCTCCTGCGGCTTGGTGTCCGCCAAATTTTTCTAATAAATCATGGCACGATTGTAGGGCTTCAAAGACATGGAATTCGGGAATTCCTCGTGCAGAACCGCGAATGTGTTCCTGATTTTTGTCTTCGTAAGTACCAATAAATACCGGGACACCATACCGTTCCACCAGGCGCGACGCGACGATGCCAATTACACCATGATGCCAATCTGGTTGCACCAAGACGAGAACGCGCTGCTGTTGCCAGTTTAACTCCTCTTGTTCAATCAGTGCGATCGCCTCTTCCTCGATTTCTGCACAAAGCTGTTGACGTTTCTGGTTAATTTGTTCGCATTGCATCGCCCGTTCCAAGGCGATTCCAGAATCACTGGTGGTGAGGAGTTCAATCACGATTTGCGGATCAGCCAAACGTCCCACGGCGTTAATTCTCGGTCCAAGTTTAAAGCCGATATCTTCCGGTTTCAGGGCGATTTGGTCTTCACTGACGCCTGACATTTGAATTAAAGCCTGAATTCCCGCCAGTTGAGATTTAGGTAGGCGTTGCAAGCCTCGTTTTAACCAACGGCGGTTAATATCCGTTAAGGGGGCGAGATCCGCAATCGTACCCAGGGTGAAGAGTTCTAGGAGTTGGCTAGTGAGCCCCTGGAGTTGACCTAAGTCTTGGGCGAGGGTAACGGCTAGTATATAGGCGACACCGACGCCCGCTAAACTGCGATAGGGGGAAGATTCGGGTAACTGTTTCGGGTTGAGAATCGCATCGGCGTCGGGGAGTTCAGGGGGAAGGTCGTGATGATCGGTAATAATCACTGTTAGCTCCAACTCTACCGCCCGGGCGATCGCGTCGTGTGCTGCAATCCCATTATCTACGGTAAGAATTAGCCCCACGCCTTCATTGGCGAATTCTTCCACAATCCGAGTATTAATCCCATACCCCTCTTTCATCCGGCTAGGAATCGCATAGTCCACATCCGCCCCTAACCACCGCAATGCCCGCAGTAACAAGGCGGTACTGGTCATCCCATCAGCATCATAGTCACCACAGATCGCAATTTTCTCATTTTCTGCGATCGCTTCTTTGAGCATCTCCACACTAATCGCCAAGTCAGGAAATTCATCCATCGGGGTGGGCATCGCCTGGGATTCTGGATACAAATAGACCATAGCTTGGTCTACGGTGTCGAATCCTCGGTTAAGTAACACTTGACCCAGCAGGGGTGACAATCCTGTCCCTTGGGCGAGTTGGTTGGCTTTTTCCGGGTTAGCGGAGGCAATTTGCCACCGCTGATTGGGCAGAGGTGTTGGGGATGGGGATTGGTCAGAACTAGATGGGCTGAACACGCTAACTTGGACAATTACAGTTGGGCTAGAGATAGTCTACAGCAGATTTGTCCTTTGTCATTTGTCCTTGGTTATTTGTCCCCGATGAGGCGGGAACTTTTGTTGCGCGGGGGAAACCCGATGAGGTGGGAACTTTTTTTGCACGGGGAAGCCACGATGTAGGGGCGGGTTTTACTGATAACGTTGTGGCACAAACCGATAACTTGACTCAACCCGCCCCTTTTTAGACGTATGATGG
>CAZNNK010001078.1:0-2398 GCA_964574085.1 uncultured Coleofasciculus sp. | reverse complement strand
GCGACTCACCCCTACACGCCACTACATCGGATTAAATCTTTTATATCCCCACTTCCCGGTCAATTTTTGCGATATTCTGGGAAGTCTATCGTTCGATCTACCATTCCGGAAGGAAATGTAACAGACAATAATGTCAATTGGGTAGAGAGCCAATGAACTGACAGACCAACGATTCTCATAGCAGAAATAAAGGCAAATAGCTTAACTGGGAATCTTATCCTTGTATCCAAGGAATTATAGGGGCGTAACGTCTCTAATTTGATGGATTGGAATGACGCCTATAAACTTGAAGAGTGCAAGTCTTGCGCCCCATTTAACTGGATTGGTGTTCTAGCTTTGCTGTTACTGTTGACGCTGTCTTGATGAAATTATCCCGCTAATGCCAAGTGCGACTAAACCCACTCCGACTGTCGGTTCCGGTACGCTAACTGGAAATTGCTGCGACGTGAATAGAACCCCAATGGGACGTTGCATTTGGCTAGTTGTATCTACAAAAATCGCTCCTTCATTTCCTGGTGTCGGCAAGGGGTCTCCCGTGACACTGTTGTAACGCAAAATAGCACCAAAATTATTGTTAGTAAAATCAAAGCCGACTGTATAGAGAGTATTATCCGGGCTGATCACTAAGTTGCCGATGAAATTGTTAGCCGGAATCGTTCCAGTGTAATTCGTGGATAAAGTAGCCACCAATTCTCCTGTATCGAAGTCATAACGCCTGATATCATTAGCAAAGTCACTAACAAATAAATCATTATTGGGTCCGGTGGTTAAGCCAAGGAAACTGACAAACCCAAAACTATCAGGTGATGGAGTTGGCTGTTCAACGAAGACTGTAGACTGTTGGGTTTCCAAGTCGAAACGCAGCACTTGGCTAGGAAGCCCCGCACTAAAATCAGGTTCTCCATTGGTCGCGACACTACCTTGAGTGGTTACGTAGAGGGAACCATCTGGTCCAAATAATAAATCATTCGGTCCGTTTAAGCCACCTGGTTGACCATTACCCGAGGCAAAAACATCAACAAACGCTCCAGTGATAGCATCAAAACGTAAAATTTGGTCAGACAAAAAACTACTGACATAAAGATAACCATCGGGTCCAAACGCTGCGCCATAGGGACGAAATAACCCATGTCCTGACGCGAAACGATCCAGGAACTCTCCGGTTTTGCCATCGTAACGGAGAACAGCCGATGTTTCTGGAGTCGTACCACTGGTGATGTATAGATTCCCGTCAGGACCAAAATTTAAATCATCGGGAGAGAGTAAGCCTCCCGTCCCCGATGGAATTAATTCACCTAAAAATTGACCATTGCTTTGATCAAATAAAATGACATTATTACCTTCAGTGTTGCCAATAATGAGTGTGGCATGGGCAGGTAAACCATCACACAACCAAGCCGCGAATGCTGTCATCACAACTGTCGATAACAGCGAACTAATTTTTTTCATTTTTTGACTATAAAACAGAGTTTTGTTAATTTTAAACGACTGTTTTCATCAATGTAAACAAATTGATAATGACTTTACAAAATCTTTAAAGAGTGTCAGGCGGTAAAAGGATACTCTTTTATATCCCCACTTCCCGGTTAAAGCGTAGCATCTCCAAACTGCGATCGCCGTAGAGATCCGCGATATGATCTCGACAACAGTCGATCGCAAAATCGTTTAACTCCTCCGGTTCAATCCCATACATCTGGTGAAAGATATCCGCCTCCACCCGACAGAAGCGAGGGCGATGGGCATAAATGCGACATTCACGAGTCGCGTGATCAAAATTGACACACCAGCCGTCTTCCCCCACCATACTCAAGTACAGGTCTAACTCCTCTGGAGTCAGATAGGTTTCTAATCCAGGACGTTCAGTTGGGTCAAGATAACAGCATGCACCACATTGCTTTACACAACGCCAAGTTGCCATTGCGTTTCACCATAGAGCGATTGATTACCAAGCTTCTCTAGGATAACGGGTTTTCGTCTGTCGGATAGACAAGGACAGATGACACAGGACACATGACATTTCTGTTACGTTTTGTATAGTTTTGTTAATTTGATTAAAAAAACTGGGCAATTAACCAGTAAAATCTAATCGGCAATTTTTAACGACACCATTGAAATTAGGTTAATCGGGAGGAGAGATGGATTTAAGTTTTGTCGGGAATATCAACTGGGAACTGATCGCCCAGCTTACCGTGCTGGCGGCGATTGTGATTGCCGGTCCTGTGGTCATTTTTCTGCTGGCTGCGTTTAGGGGGGATCTGTAGCCGTCTGTTTGCTTGTAGTGGGAGCATCTTGCTCCCTGATGCATTGAAGCCGGGGAAGATGGGGAAGATGGGGGAGATAGGGGAGATGGGGAAGATGGGGGAGATAGGGGAGATGGGGGAGATGAGGGAGATAGGGG
>CAZNNK010001077.1:0-2413 GCA_964574085.1 uncultured Coleofasciculus sp. | reverse complement strand
CCTGTTCCCTGTTCCCTAAAAAGTAGGGTTTCCACCATAAGTATTGAAGAGCCATTCCGAATAAACACTAACCCATATCCTGAGCTACGTTTGAACTATTTTCTTCAAGGGGTTTGGGGATAAACAGTTTAGGAAAGAGCAATCCTGAACGGGCTTTATAGTCAGCAAACTCTGGATAACGAGAAAGGGACTGGTCTTTTTTGAGCATATTGGGAATAAAAATACCCGCAATAAAACCTGCCAAAATTAAAAATGGTAGCCAGTGCTGAATCAGCAGGGCAAAAGACCCATAGATTAAGATTTCTCCCAGATAGTTAGGATTCCGACACCGGGCAAAAAATCCTTCGGTAATCAATCCAGAATGATACTTGAGCGTGTAATACTTTTGAGCATCACTGCTGTAATGGAGAAAGACACCCATTAGGTTAATCGCAATCGCCGCCGCAATCAGGGGAGGAGTCGGTTGTGAGCCACTACTAATCAAGATAAACGGAGCAACCCAGTAGAGCAATAGAACCCCAAAGATAAATAAACCTATTCCAAAAGAGATGTCTTGCTCCCACTTTTTGTCGGGATAGAGGCGGCTTTTAAGTACCCACATTACCCCATACATGCCATGGAGGGCGAGGTAGACCCAAGGACCGATGGTGAAATTTTGATACGCCACCATCAAGGCGGATATAAACAAGAACGTTAGTCCTTTGTTGAAATCAATAATATGTTTGGCTTTCATCACCTTAATCAACTCCTTCAATTGGGGCAAACCCCTGACGCTGAATATTTTCGGTAATCGTGCGCGGTTCTAAGAATTGGAGTAAATAATCGGGTCCCCCCGCCTTAGACCCTACCCCTGATAATTTGAATCCGCCAAAGGGTTGGCGCGAAACAATCGCCCCGGTAATCGTGCGGTTAATATAAAGATTACCCACTTCAAACTCGGCAGATGCTTGGTCAATATGGGACGGGGTGCGGGAATATAATCCTCCCGTCAGCGCATATTTTGTCCCATTTGCCACAACCAGGGCGTCGGGAAAATCGTTGACTCGAATCACCGCTACAACCGGACCAAAGATTTCCGCTTGGGCAATTTTGGCATCGGGTGAAACATTCGTAAAAATCGTGGGACTGACAAAATAACCCGTGTCTGGGACTTCACATTCCACCGCTATTTCTGCCTCTTGCCGCCCTTTTTCAATATAGTCCTGAATTCGATTTCTGGCAGTAGCATCAATTACCGGTCCAACTTGGGTACTGGGTAATTCCGCCGCCCCAATATTAAGCGATCGCGTGGCTTCAATTAATCGTTCGATAAAGATATTATAGATAGGGTCGAGAACGATTACCCGTGAACAGGCGGAACATTTTTGACCACTATACCCAAATGCCGACTTCACCACACCCGCCACGGCTTGATCTAAATCCGCACTTTCATCCACAATAATCGCATTCTTCCCGCCCATCTCGGCAATCACTCGTTTCAAGTGAGTTTGACCCGGTTGAACCATTGCAGCATCGGCGTAAATCCGACATCCCACTTCCTGGGAACCCGTAAAGGCGATTAAATGGGTATCTGGATGCTTCACCATATACGCCCCCACCTGGGAACCTTTACCAGGGACATATTGAAACACACCCTGGGGAATTCCGGCTTCGACTAAAATTTCTGCCAGTTTCGCTGCAATCACGGATGAGGTTTCAGCAGGTTTAAGCAGGGTACAATTTCCCGCGACTAACGCCGCTACCGTCATTCCTGTGGCAATTGCCAAGGGAAAATTCCAGGGCGAAATCACCACCGCAATTCCTCGGGGTTGGTAGACATAGCGATTGGTTTCCCCAGCCACATCATAGATATACCCACCTTCTAGCCGTTCCATTTCCGAGGCGTAGTAACGGCAAAAGTCGATGGCTTCCGAGACTTCCGCATCAGCTTCCCGTAAGGCTTTGCCGACTTCTAGGCATATCCAGGCGGAGAGTTCTTCCCGACGCCCTTCCATTAATTCCGCCGCTTGACGCAAAATATCCGCCCGTTGCTTAACTGGGGTGCGACGCCATCCGGGAAAGGCGGCTTTGGCGGCGTTTAAGGCTGTTTCGGCTTGGTCGATGGAGAGTAACCCAACTTTACCAATAATTTCACTGGGATTCGAGGGATTAACGGAATCAACGGTATCGGTGGTGGGTTGATAGTCGCCGTTAATGAACGGATAGTAGGTTTTGCCCAATTGTTGGCGCACGGTTTCCAGGGCGGTTTGGGCTTTTTCTCTGGCGTCGGCTTGGGCGTAATCGGTATCCGGCGCGTTGGCGAATTGTTGAATGTTGAGTGTTGAGTGTGTAGGGGCGGGTTTAGGGACTTTTTGTTGGTTATTGATGGTAACGTCTGTGCGAAACCCGCCCTGACTAAGTGTTGAGTTAACTC
>CAZNNK010001076.1:0-2413 GCA_964574085.1 uncultured Coleofasciculus sp. | reverse complement strand
TCCCCTGCTTCCCCTGCTTCCCCTGCTTCCCCTGCTTCCCCTGCTTCCCCTGCTTTTCCTATCTACTATGTTTGAGCGCAACTCGGTATTAGTATTGGGTGGCAGTCTTGATATCATAGTATTGGTAACCGTTTTGATCCAAAACATTGACAAAATCAACAATGTGTGATAATAGGTCTAAGCAGATACATCGGCTCCAGGCGTCCAGCTTACAAACAAAACGCGATGGATTATTTCTCCATACAAGCGACAATTTCAAAATTCATCATTTAGATTAATGCCAGGGTTATTGAGTTTAGATAGAATTGTTAAAAATTTAGAAACCCACGACAATTCAACGCGGATAAAAAAGTTGATGGTTTATACCTGCCAGCATCAGTGGGAAAATGAACCGTCAATTCTGAATCAGTATGCATTCTCTGATTTAATCCAACAACTTCGCGCCTCCCGTTTCAGCATTGAGCAACTTCGTTCAACCCTTTATAGCTTTGCGGAAACCTTGAACCGCCAAGCTGAATATTTAGTCGTGGCTGATACGATTATTCATCAATTAGAACCTCTCTATAGCGAACCGGAAGAGTTAACTCAAGTCGTCGCCGTCAAATCCCCGCCTCAAGCTGCGACTCAACCCCCATGGATTGTCTTAGAAACCGCCAGTGAATTGGCAGAAAACAGTAATATCCTGCGAATCAAAAAACTGATGCTTTATGTCAGTCAAAATCACTGGGAAACCAACTCGCAGATTCTCGATCAATTAGATTTGGCGGATTTAATTCAAGAGTTAAAAGAATCTTACCCTAGCATCAAGAAACTCAGTGCAGCACTCAAGCAGCAAGTGCAAACCCTCAACCGACAGGCAGACTATATTATTGTAGCAAAAACGATTCTCAAGGCGCTGCAAAAACTCTATGATGATGATTCAGAAATCACCAGTGTTAAATCAGCTAAAGCCGTGCGATCGCAGCCGTCAGCACCGCCACCGACAAGGTTGTCCTCACCGATCAATCGAGGAAACAGAAATACCCAACGACAGGGAGACAAAAACAAGCAGAGTGAATTTATTCATCAGCAATCATCAGGTGTTAAAAGTCAAAAAATCGGACAAAATTCAACTCAGGATTCCACGTCAAAACTATGCCCGTATGATTCGTTTGATTTACGATTAAATGTGATGAAATATACAACGCCGTTGCGGGCAAAATTATTAATTTTTTCGGTTCTCTATCATCCCATTAAGAAAACGCAACATGATTGGTTATTGATGAAAGCCAAGCCCCTAGACGATTTGTTATTTGAACTGTTCTCAACTTGTGCCACGCTTGAGGAACTCGAAGCCAAGCTTTACCATACCGCACAAGCCCTTGAGGACGCCGATGAAAACACTCAAGCCGCTGGCGCGATCGCACAATCAATGAAACGATTCTATGAACGTTAAGGAACTCCTACAGCGCTATGACGCGGGAGAAACCAAGTTTACTGGCGTCAGCCTCAGTGGCGTCAATTTGTTTGGCGCCGACTTAATTGGCATTGTTCTCAATGGGGCGGATTTACATGGCGCGACGTTAATTTTTGCCTACCTGAGTCGTGCTAATTTCCGAAAAGCTAATTTAGTGGGGACACGGTTAAGTGGCGCAAATTTAAATCAGGCGTGGCTGAGTGGGGTTAATTTAAATAATGCCGACTTACATGGGGCAAGTTTACAAAGTGCTGACTTAAGAAGCGCCAATTTGACATTAGCCAGTTTGCTTGATGCTAACTTAATGGATGCTGATTTGCGGGGGGCTAATTTAAGTGGGGCGGATTTAACTGGGGCGTGTTTGCGCGGGGCAAATTTGCGAGAAGAGAAGCGGATGTATACTGCCAAGTTGCGGGGCGCTATCTTACAGAACGTCGATTTACAAGGGGCTGATTTGCGGGGGGCAGATTTATTGAAAGTGAACTTAAGGGGTGCCAATTTAAGGGAAACGAATTTGCGGGAAGCGGATTTGCGCGGGGCTGATTTGAGTGGCGCTAATTTGAGTTCGGCATTTTTGACCGAAGTGAATTTGATGGGGGCGAATTTGCGGGGGGCGATGCTGAAGAATGTTCGATTGGAACGGGCGATTTTGAGTGAGGCAGATTTAACCGACGTGAATTTACAGGGGGCTGTAATGCCAGATGTCAGGTTGAATAAAGCCCAAGTCAGTGGGGGAAATCTGAGTTTGGCGCGATTGAATCGGGCGGATTTGAGTCGGACAAATTTACGGGAAGCCAATTTGAGTGAGTCGGATTTAATTGAGGCATATTTGGCACGAACCAACCTGATGGGGGCGAATTTGAGCAATGCTAATCTGACACGGGCAGAATTGAGTACCACGAATTTGATGGGGGCAAATTTGCAGGGGGCGACAATGCCTGATGGTAGAATTCATGA
>CAZNNK010001075.1:0-2414 GCA_964574085.1 uncultured Coleofasciculus sp. | reverse complement strand
TAGTTTGAATTATCAGAACTTGACAAATTTAGCCGAAATCGAATTTAGTCAAGCTCAGGAAATGTCAGTAGCGAAGGAGAAAGAAAGGGGAAAGTGGGATGTCGTGAATAGTCGTTATTACCAAGAGTGCGATCGCTCTTGGGCAGGCTCTGATCCGTCCAAAGTCCCAATTAAAGTACCCAATTAAAGTAATTGACTCCATTCCGGAGATTGAGTCAACATCACCCATTGCCCGTAACCGCCTTCATAGCCATAGTCAAAGAAACCACCTTGATCGTAATCATAGGTGCGTTTAGTATTATCTAGGGTGCCATCTAATCCACTCGGATCTAACATCAACATTTGACAAAGCTGTTCTTGAATTTCTTGTCGCAAGAAAATCTTAGAACCATAGGTTCGTTGCAATTGTTTATAGGTTTTGTCTACTGCCTTGAGCAATAAAGGAGCGGCGCAGAAGTAGCGACGGCTAAAGTGTTCAGATTTTCCTTCTGATGCGATTACCGTTGGTGATAAGCCGCGTAACCAGTTGAGTACACCGGTGACACTACTGTCACTAAAGGCGATTTCACTAGCAGGCAGTTCAAATTTATGGGCAGCGGCTGCAATCACTTCTCCAACTAAGGATTTTTTCTCGGTAGGTGATAACACAACCTCTTTTCGCAACCAGAGTTGCTGCACAATAGTCGCATAAGCATAGGAGAATCGTTTGTCAGGTTTTTCTCGATGTAGGTGATAAAGTTGTAAATGAAAAAAATCACCCAGTATGTCAGGATTTGCTTGTTGGATATGAGCCGCAACTTTGCCGAATTGGGTTAATTTAGGTGGATTGGTTTTAGAGAGTATGGAAAGGTTCCGCAAAAAGGGGAAGATGAGTTTTTGTAAAACGGTAACTCCTAGGTTACACGTTTCCGCTAATTCTTCGATGTCTTTCTCTTGATTGTTAAAAAAATCAAGAATTGCCGCCACTCTTTCTAAGGTTGTATTCTGTTGTAGATGTAACGTTAATCTCTTTCCCATTTTAGCCTGCCAATGTGTCTAACCACGCCGTAAGATTGTGCATAATTCGGTCGTTCCGACTCGTTCTTAATTTTTCAATGCTTTGGCAAAAATAACACGAATGATTGGTCGAAATTTTCATCTGTTCTAAGCCAATTTTTGTCGTCTCAAAGCCACGTCTTTTCGTCAGTTGAATTTGAGCGGTATTGGGGAAAAACACGGCACCAAACCCTCCGGCTTTCCACCAAGTTGTACTATCTAATGTATGGGGGATTAGTTTATGGGAACGGAGACGATTAAAGCTACTTGGACCACCGATACCAAAACAGTGAACTTTCATTCTATGTTCACTAGCGATATCGAGAACCGTTGAGAAGATCGCTAAACTTTCTTGGGAGAGCATATTCACACTGCTATTAGGACCAGAGGTTCCCCAAGATCCAAAGCCGACTTTCGTAATGCCTGTCTGGTTATATGTTTCCAGACAACGGTTGATTTGCTCTGGTGTGCGTCCATGTACAGGTGCGATCGCGCGTTCTTGGATGTATGTGGGCATTTCTTTAAAAAATCGAGTGCAATGGTAGAGTGTTTCTCGGACTTTGTATTCCACAATCTGATCGGAATCCGTTGAGAGCGGTACTATGTCTGGCAATACATATCCATCTGCCCACTGATTATGGCGATACAATTTGTTTAATTTATCTAATAATTGATCATAAGTTATTTTTCCTTGTTGCACCTGATAAGCACCACAATCGAGCCAGATTTCTTTAATTCGTCCCTTGTCTTTTTCGTGGCGCAAATACGTCATTGTCGAAGCCGGACAAGCTAGGGGTGAGGTGAGAACGTCTTGAAATGGATTACGTGGATCACCACCGATATCCCAAAGTTCAAACAGACGCTTTATATCGGAACCCCCAGCACTCAGAGACGCGACAAATTTAGGATGGCTTGGTGTCGCCTCTGGAAGTTTCTTTTCCCAAACAACTAGAGGGCGATGCTTACCGGGTTCAATAGCCACTCGAGTGAAGCCTAATCGCCAGTAAAAACCATTCGCCTCTGAATCGAGGGGACATTTAAGACGCAATGTTTCCATACCACAGGTGCGGCTATGTTCCTCCCATAGAGTAACCAGAGAACGCCCTACTCCTTGTCGGCGATATTCTGGGGAAACACAAAGATGATAAAGCGTAGAAATCTTATCGCGCCGATGATGAAAGTGCAAAAATCCCTGAAGACAACAGAGAATTTCATCGGAGTTGATCGCAGCCGCTAGAGTCGCCCGATTGACAAAGCCTAGTTCTTGCCGATGGGCATCTGCCAGGGCTTTAATCCGGGGCAAGTCTTCTACTTTCGCCAATCCAACCATTGACTCTAGGGATTTAGTCGGCACGTCTACCTCACGGAAACAACAAAAT
>CAZNNK010001074.1:0-2422 GCA_964574085.1 uncultured Coleofasciculus sp. | reverse complement strand
TCCTCTATAATCCCTATCAGGGATTGAAACGTAGCGGTCTATCGAAAATCGCGATCGTGCCCCGCGTCGAAATCCTCTATAATCCCTATCAGGGATTGAAACCTTCAGTTTTGCTGATTACAAACTCTGTCGCCGAGTCGAAATCCTCTATAATCCCTATCAGGGATTGAAACATATTTTCAGAACCGACTGACGAATTAGGGACAGTCGAAATCCTCTATAATCCCTATCAGGGATTGAAACGAAATCTTCTGTAACTCCTATCGGCGATAACCAAAACCGAATACCATGTCCCCACTACTTGACAAAACAACCGATCAACGCATTGTTCATCAGGGAACCTGGGAACAATTTAAATGTATTCAAACGGGTTTTGATGGTTCTTCTGGAGTGCGCCTCTCTTATTATGAAGGGATGATCGAGATTCTCATGCCGGGACAGGATCATGAAACATTTGCTCGTATTATTAGTTACTTAGTCACAACCTTTCTGGTTGAACAGGGAATCTTCTTTAAGCCTACAGGGGCAATGACTCAGGAAAAACCCGGCGTTGTTTCCGCCCAAGCTGACGAGTCTTTTTGTATCGGAAGTGTCAAGCCAATTCCCGATTTGTCGATTGAAGTCGTTTTCACCAGTGGAGATACCAGTAAGTTAGAACGCTATCAAGCGTTGGGCGTTTCAGAGGTTTGGTTTTGGCAAGATGGATTACTGAAGCTTTATCATCTTGGAGATGGTGGCTATGAACCCATTGAACGCAGCCAGCTACCTGGATTGAGTGAACTTGATATTGACTGGCTAAGACAGTGTATTTTGATGGCGGAGACTGATGCAGGCGAAGCGATTCGGGCATTTCGACGCGGGATTTAGCGAGTCAGGTGGGCAATGCCTACCCTACTTGTCTATAGCGTTTTCATTTGGGTCGTGAACACAGGAATCTGGGAAAAAGGCAATGGGCAATGGGCAATAGGCAATAGGGGAAAGAGATACAGGGTTTTTAAGTAATCTAAGAAAAGACCTCTTAAGTTTATAACTCATTTACAAATGCTATATAATCCCTATCAGGGATTGACACTCGGACATTGAGAAACATGGAGATGGCGCGATCGCTCAGTTAGAAGACTCTGATTCAATCGCCTGTTGTAACATAGCTTTGTTGAGTGCAGCAGATGGAGTGTCAAAAGATTCGAGGTTCCTGGCTAACCATTGCTCGACTGTAGCCGCCCATAAACCAGAGAGAACATGACGCCAAGCCTGAAGCTGTGCTAAATATCCCTCTTGCTTGCACCATTGCGCGATCGCATCAGATAGATTTTCTATTTTATCAGGTAACGGTTTGATTAATTCAGCCAAGTTAGCCAAGTCTTGAGCCGAGAAAAGTTCTCGTTGATGAGTTAACAGTGCTATAAAAGCCGCAACATTCTGTTGAGCAAATGACTGGGCTGCGGGTTGAACAACGTCGAGAGGCAAATCTAACCCTTCAGCAATCATCTCCAAATTTAAACCCAACTGCATCATCCGAGGGATGGCTTCTAACTTGGCTTTGAGTTGACCTTTTTGTTCACCTTCTGCTAACCCTTCTTGTTTGGCTTCCTGATAAACTTTGGTTTGTTTGAGTTCACTTAACCCGAACATGGCTTCTATCTCCTCTCGGCTTTTTTGCGGTAATTTGTAAACAATGATTGTCTCAATTAAATCAATCCAGCGAGTCGGATAAATGACGACAACCCGCCAAGGACAAGAGGGTTTATCTTGTCTCAAGTAGAGAAAGAGTTCAGCAAATATACGATAGTATAAATCCTCATCGGGTTGAAACTGAACTTCGACGACATATAAGGGGTTTTCGGGGGTTTCATTCTTAGGAAAAAATAAACCATCGAGTCGAAATGCCAGTTGTTTGATTTCACGGGAGATGAATTGATAGATTGCTGCTTGTTCTGTTGACTGGTTAATCAGTTCAAAGAAGATACTGGGAAATTCTTTAAATAGGCTATAAAACAGGGTATCAGTTTTCACTTTCTCCTTTGGAAACCTCACACCGTTGACAACGGCTACTATGCCACCCTCTCTGGTGTAAAATTCCTATCAGGATTATCTTGACTGATTTAAACAAATATGTATAGACCGAGAAAAACAGCCCCTACAAACGCGCCCGGATTCCTCGACGGTTATAAAGGATTATGTAGGGGCGCACCGACGTGCATTGGTGTCAACTTAAGGTAGAAAACTAATACAGGGCGAGCATTTCACCCTCATCCCCTAACCTCTTCTCCCATCAAGGGAGAAGGGGAATTGGAACAATTAATGATAAAAAATGTAGGTGGCTATGCCCGCAATATAACATCTTTCTTGCTCCCCTCTCCCCGGCGTGGGAGAGCTAACAGGTGTAGGTTTTTTATTTTAGGGTGGAGACAAGACAAGGAGG
>CAZNNK010001073.1:0-2422 GCA_964574085.1 uncultured Coleofasciculus sp. | reverse complement strand
GCATGCAACGTCTCTACATAAATGATGTGTCCTAACCGCTATGGCGGTTGCTATATTTTTTCCACATCCATCTAATAAGGTTTATTTATTTATTTTTATTAAACGATAAACTTATGCAATAACAGAAAGAGTAAGAAACGTAAAGCGTTAAACTAGCAAACGTGTATTAAATCTTGAAACGAGGGCGACCTCCTTTACCTGCCGAAAATTGTTTCTGGTCAGAGATAATTTCCTTTAGCCAAACTGTTTTGTCTGAATGGGCAGATTGATTATTGGTGAATTCATCATTAACACACTCATGATTGATGAAAAATTTAGGATAGTAATAAAGATGGATCATACCACCAAACCGCTGAACCCTGATCAGCAAATTAATCACGGGTGTAATTTAAAATGGAAGCCTACCGATCAAACAGACTATTGGTTGGCAACAACGGCGCTAGTGAGGCGTAAGATCGGTGGTAAGCCAAGTTTGCTTTGTAAGTAAGACCCTTTGACAAAATCAATTGGTTCACCGTTTTGCCAACGGGCATTTTGACAAAAAGTATTTAACCCAAAACCCGCTAATGGAAGACTCGATCTGCTTGTCAGGATTACCTGTCAAGCGAGTCAAGGTGAGTCGTCTACTTATTGTACTCCCTTGGCACTAGGGCTTTCAGGTTAGCAATTTAGATATTGGTTTTCTGTCCTTTTTTCCAAAATTCAATAACACCATTGGAAAAACATCGTCAATCAGGATAAACCCTGATGACCACTTGGTTGAGAATAATTGAATCAACCAATACTCCTGTGTTTTGGGTCAATTTGAGAGAAGCCTTAAACAGAATAGTGCTGAATTAAGTGTTTGTCGGTAAGCCTGTGAGCGCTCTAGAATCGCTTTGTGCTTACTCCCTTAAATCAGTGCCATTCAATGCTTATCTGCGCGGCTTCTCTGGTATGACTTGCCAAATCTTACAACAGTGTTTCCCCCGGCATCGGGTTAATTTTCGCTGCCAATAATTTCAGAACGCTACAACACCCTTTCATGTCATAAGTACAGGAGAAACCCAACGACAATGACTCCACAAACAACCTTTCCTCAAACCGAACGGACTGAAACGATTCGGGAAGATTTAATTGACTCATTTTCCAGTCCAGACGCTAACAATATTGGAGTCGAACATGGAGCGAAGTATCGCACCTCGGAATGGTATACAGGGTCGGGAGAAATCGTTCCAGGGAATGATAGTCGCTCGTTTGAAGTCACTGCAACCTTTACCCTAAAAGCACAAGTCAAGTTAATTCAGGGTGTCTTCGACCCCTCTAACCCAACCCTAGCTGAAATCTATAATAGTCGGGGTCGCTGTGTCGCCATCATTGACCAAACCGTCGATGATTTGTACGGGGAATCGGTGCGTCATTATTTTGACACCCACGAAATCCCCCTACAGATGAATGTTTGTCGCGCTTGGGAAGCGGATAAAACCCCAGAAACCGTCCATCGTCTGCTGGAATTCCTGGGAAAAGACGGCTGTGATGTCTCTCGCAATGAACCCGTATTAGTGATTGGTGGGGGGGTTCTCAGTGATGTGGCGGGATTAGCCTGCGCCTTACAACACCGCCGCACGCCTTATATTATGGTGGGGACAACGGTAGTCGCCGCGATTGATGCGGGTCCGAGTCCGCGTACTTGTACCAATGGCAAACAATTTAAGAATAGTATCGGGGCGTATCATCCACCCGTACTAACCTTAGTCGATCGCACCTTTTTCCGCAGCCTCGCCACGGGTCATATCCGGAATGGGATGGCGGAAATTATTAAAATGGCGGTGACGGATGACAAGGTTTTGTTTGAACTGCTGGAAGAGTATGGTTCGCGCTTGGTAGAAACTCACTTCGCGACGTTAGGGAACGATCAGGAATTAGCCAAGGTTGCGGATGAAGTGATTTATCGGGCATTATTCTCTTATATGAAATATGAGGGGACGAATATGTTCGAGACATATCAGGATCGCCCTCATGCTTATGGTCACACCTGGAGTCCTCGTTATGAACCCGCCGCCAAGTTAATGCATGGTCATGCGGTATCGACAGGAATGGCGTATGGCGCAACGTTAGCGACGAAATTAGGCTGGCTGCAACCCACAGAACGCGATCGCATTATTGCACTGATTCGTTCTCTGGGGTTGAGTGTCTATCATCCCATCATCGAAGACATTGATCTGATGATTGCGGGTCAGCAAAATATGCGGCGTAAACGGGGAGATGGGGGACTGTGGGCACCTCTACCCTGTGGTATCGGTGTCTGTGATTATGCCCAAGAGGTACCACCGGATTTACTGGAGGCGGCTGTAGCGGATCATAAAGCCATCTGTGCAATGTTACCTGATAGTGGTGCTGGCGTAGAAATGTATCTCAAGGATTTGGGTTTGGAATAATTCTA
>CAZNNK010001072.1:0-2425 GCA_964574085.1 uncultured Coleofasciculus sp. | reverse complement strand
AGCGGCGACTGTGCTAGCGGATCTCAGTCGTATCCCGGAGAGGAACACAGTTACTCAATTTTCCCTACCGTCGTTACCGGATATCAATCCTGCGATCGCCACAGTTACCTATCCCAGTCGTCAGTTGAAACCCCAGGTTATCCTTGTGGCTATAGGATTGGTGGGAATCACGGCGTTCATTCTGGCGTATACCTTGCGCCTCCCGCAACGCCTAATGGCGCAATACTTTCTCCACCAAGGGAAAACCCAAGCACAAGCCCAACAATCGGAGGCGGCGATGGACTACTATACTCAAGCCATTACCTATCAGCCGCAAAATGCCACAGCTTACTATTATCGGGGAAAGATTTACGCCGATCAGGGAAAAACTCAGTCCGCTTTAGCTGATTTGACTCAGGCGATTCAACTCAATCCCCAAAATGCGGACGCCTATTATCAACGGGGAAATCTGCGCCTGGAGTTAGGCGATCGCCAAGGGGCTAAGGCTGATTATACCCAAGTTTTGCAACGTGACCCGAATTTTACCCCAGCCTGGGTGAATCGAGGTCAAATCCACGCCGATTTAGGACATGAACAAGCTGCCATTGACGATTATACCCAAGCCATTCAACGTGATCCCAATCTGGTCACGGCTTACTGGAAACGCTGTCGTTCTCGTTCTAATTTAGGGAATCAAAAAGGTGCGATTGACGACTGTACCACCGCGATTAATTTACGACCTAATCAAGCCCTAGCTTATCAAAACCGTGGTTTAGCCCGTCAGCGTCGGGGAGATAGTCGCGGGGCGATAACGGATTATACTGAAGCGATTCAATTGAACCCAGAGGCGGCAGAATCTTACTATCATCGAGGACTAGCCCGTCAGGAAATCGAAGATACTCTAGGTGCGATCGCGGATTACACCGAAGCAATTGAACGAAATCCTGATTATGGTTCAGCTTACTACGAGCGAGGGTTAGCCCAAGCCCAACTGGGAAATCGATTAGCCGCGATCAACGATTTACAGCAGGCGGCTCAACTTTGCCATGATTCAGGTAAACTGGACTGTTATGAAGCGGCGCAGTCTCAACTGTCTCGATTGGCTAATTAGATTAAATCTTTACGATACAGATCAAAACAGTAGTACAATTGTAGATTGTGTCCTTATTCAAAGTTGTTTATGCCGAAACTGAAAAGCCGTAAAGCAGCCGCCAAACGTTTTCGACCCACCGGAAGCGGTAAAATTAGACGACGCAAGGCGTTTAAGAGCCACTTACTAGAGCGCAAAAACTCAGGACGGAAGCGGCGTCTGTCGAAACTGAGTTTGGTCAATGAACGGGACGCTGATAATGTGCGTCTGATGTTGCCTTATTTTTAGACTGCTTTAGACAAATCACCATCTAGCTCATATCAATTAGGAACAATGGCAAGAGTAAAACGCGGTAACGTCGCCCGTAAACGACGCAAGAAAGTTCTCAAGCTGGCGAAAGGATATCGGGGTTCTCACTCTAAACTCTTCCGCACAGCCAATCAACAGGTGATGAAAGCGCTGCGGAACGCTTATCGCGATCGCCGTAAGCGCAAGCGGGATTTTCGCCGCCTCTGGATTACTCGGATCAATGCGGCGGCTCGTCAGAATGGCATGAGCTATAGTCAGCTTATGGGTCAGATGAAAAAGGCGAATATTCAGCTCAATCGCAAGATGCTGGCACAGTTGGCTGTATTAGATCCCACCAGCTTTAAAAAGGTGGTAGAACTTGCTAGCCAAGGCGCAAAGTAAGTTCAGTAGAGTGTGTCGATTGAGCTCGCAGAGAGAGCAATGTAGAGACGTGCCATGGCACGTCTGGAAGCAGGGGGAGATGAGGGCGGGTTTTGAACCAACGTTATCATCAATAGTGAAACGAAAGTCCCTAAACCCGCCCTTACAAACCAGGTTATATCGAGTGTTGGGACGGTTTACCTAATCACCAATCACCAATCCCTAATCCCTAATCCCAGATAGATGATCGCCCAAAGGTTTATTAGTGTCGGTGTAGCACTTGGATTGATGGGGGTGGCTGTTTTACCACCTCCATCCGCTTATCCGGCTGAATTGGCAGAAATTCAGCAACGGGGTCAATTAATTGTTGCGGTAAAAGATAATGTGCGTCCCTTGGGCTTTCGTGATGCGACGGGAAGGCTACAAGGACTAGAAATTGATATTGCCCGACGACTGGCTACCGAATTGCTGGGAAGTCCAGAGGCTGTGGTTTTGCAGCCAGTGACGAATCGCGATCGCTTGAGTGTGGTAGTTGAGGATCGGGTTGATATTGCGATCGCTAGAGTAACGATAACCGACTCCCGCGCCCGCTTGGTTGATTTCAGTATCCCCTATTATTTGGATGGTGCAGGGATTATCACCAAAGATGCCTCAATTAATCTATTGAGCGATTTAGACAACCAAACC
>CAZNNK010001071.1:0-2425 GCA_964574085.1 uncultured Coleofasciculus sp. | reverse complement strand
GAACATAAGGTAGCTGCTTTTAAGGAGCTTGTTAACTGGTTAGTATTTGAAGCCGAGCTGCAGTAGGGTGCGTTACGCTACGCTAACGCACCATTTTGATGCTAGGGAGAGAGTATAGGTTGACTCTTAGAATACTTCCGCAATAACTGATTGACCTCTGGATTATACAGCCGCAAATAATTCCAATAATTCTCAAACACTGCCTCCACATATCCCTTGGTTTCGGCAAAGGGAATCTGCTCAATGAACGCATCAGGGTCAGTCGTATCATACTTCCTGATCCACTTTGCCACATTCCCCGGACCCGCATTATAACTCGCCACGGCGAAGAGGGAATGGTTGTTGTATTCTTGGTGAGTGTGATCTAAATACCAGGTTCCCAATTTGACATTATCATCGGGATCAGTTAAATCATACTCCTGAAGCTGAATTTTATCGGCAATCCATTGACCCGTTCCCGGCATAACTTGCATTAAACCCCTGGCTCCCGCTATAGAAGCGATTTCCGGTTCAAACCGCGATTCCTGGCGAATTAAACCTGTCACCAATAAAGGATTGAGTTGACGCTGACCCGACCAGTTAACAACGGCATCGAAAAAGGGTAAAGGAAACAGCGTGTACCAATAAGCCGATTCAGCCCGCAAGGCTTGCCATTGCCGACGTTCTTCCGGGGTTTCGCGCTGACTCAAAAACCAAACTTGGTTAATTCCATTAATGTTATCACCCATGCCTAAGCGGATAACACCATCGGTAAATTGTTCAGCAACCGTGGGTTCCTGGCGATTCTGAAACTCGGCTTGCCAAAGCGTCCAACTATCCTGATTTTGTCCCAATAGATGCAATTCTTTTAAGGTATCCGATCCAGCCGGGAGTCGCGATCGCGTTTTCGGTAGCACCACCGTGGGCGTCACATCCCGCACCGTGGTAAAGTCCCCCACATCCCAGCCTAAAAATCGGGCAGACCGCCACGCATAATAGGATTCGGGATACTGTGCCAAAACATGCTCAAACGCGGATGTAGCTTCCTCTTGGCGTCCCAGTTGCATTGCCCATCTGCCCACCCAAAACGCCGCTTCAGGGGCAATAGCACTATCGGGACTATCCTGGGTAATCGGTTGCGCCCATTGCCATGCTTCGGCTAAATTCCCCGCTTGGGCTTTCTGGTTTGCCACTTGCCAACGATAGTCTGCGGCGGCGTCAGAACTCGGATATTGGGTTAACACCGATTGACGGGCTTGGGCGGCGGATTGAGAACTCCCCAAGGCGTCTAGGATGTTTGCTTTGGTGAGTAGGGCTTCTGGGGCTTCATCGGGAAACTTCGCCACCACCTGATCCAGATAAAGGATTGCCTCTTTCGACGGTGATAGACTCGCCAGACGCCGCAATCCTAACCCCGTTTCCTTGGCATCGGGAAAGGTGCGAATAAGCTGTTGATAGGCGGCTTTGGCTTCTTGGCGTTTGCCTTTCAGGTGATAGCCGCGCCCCACGCGGTAAGCATGTTCGGGTGTGGGCGGGGCTTTGGTGTAGGCTTTAGCAGCTTTGGCGTATTCCCGGGTTTTCCAATAGCCAAAGGCAATCGTCTGCCAGTCTTCGGGCTGTAACTGGGACGCATACTCATTCACTAAGCGATCGCGGATTCCGCCACTATCGGGAGCATCGTGTGCTGATTTTGCCAATAGTAAAAGTAAATCCAGTTGTTTGGGATTCTCTTGCAGCTTTTGGCGGACAATATCTAGGGTACGGGGATGAGTCGGAAACTGTGCGATCGCCTGTTGCCAATAATCGGGATTCGATTCCCCTAACGCATACAGGGCGTGCGCGGCGACGGGATCACTGGGATAAGTCTCTAGAATCCCTTGCCAAGCTTGTTCGGCGTTAGCTGTATCCCCCATTGCTTCGTAAGCTTGGGCGCGTTTCAGGGCAATGTGAGAGGCTAACTGGGGATACTTCGCGTCTAAACCTTCCAACCATTGAAGTGCCGCCTCTGGCTGCTGTTGTGCCAGTAAATCCGATGCCAACAAATAGCGGGCGCGATATTGATCCAGGGATTGACGCCCAGAAGCAATATCCATCAGTTGTTCCGCCCTAGCTTGGGGAGATAAAGATACTAAGGGTAATACCAGGGATTGAGCATCCTTTTGGGTCAAACTGAGTTCACTTTTGGCGGAGTCAGCCCTCAAGTTTTGCAGAACACCAGTCTGTCGGAGGACGAACCAAGACGAACCACATAAGGTAATGAGTAGCAATCCCGCCCCGACTGCTACAGGAACTCTGTATTTCTGTACCTTTAGCATGAAACCTATTTCGCCCAATACTGATAAAATACTGTCTACCATTGTGACGAACGATCCGGAAAATGGGTGGCATTCAGGGGGAGATGAGGGAGATGAGGGAGATGAGGGAGATGGGGGAGATGGGGGAGATG
>CAZNNK010001070.1:0-2427 GCA_964574085.1 uncultured Coleofasciculus sp. | reverse complement strand
GTATCACCACACCATTCAAACCCTTTTAGATAACGGGTTAGCCTACTACTGTTACACCACAGAAGCAGAACTCAAAGCACTCCGAGACGCCCAAAAAGCCCGTAAAGAAGCCCCTCGCTACGATAACCGTCACCGCAATCTCACCCCAGAACAACGCACCGCTTTTGAAGCTGAGGGACGACAACCCGTGATTCGGTTTAAGATTGACGATAATCGCGAGATTGACTGGAATGACCTGGTGCGCGGTAAACTCACCTGGAAAGGCAGTGATTTAGGTGGGGATATGGTCATTGCCCGGGCTGCATCCCAAGGTGAAATTGGTCAGCCTCTCTATAATTTAGCGGTAGTGGTTGATGATATGGATATGAAAATCACCCATGTCATCCGAGGCGAAGACCACATTGCCAATACTGCCAAACAGATATTACTGTATGAAGCCCTTGGTGCAAGCGTACCCGAATTTGCTCACACCCCGTTAATTCTGAATACCCAGGGGCAAAAACTGTCTAAACGGGATGGCGTGACCTCTATTTCTGAGTTTCAGACCATGGGGTTTGTCCCGGAAGCCATGGCAAATTATATGACGCTATTGGGTTGGTCACCACCGGAGTCAACCCAGGAAATCTTTACTCTAGACGAAGCCGCCCAAGCGTTTAGTTTTAATCGGGTGAATAAAGCGGGAGCAAAATTTGACTGGGATAAACTGGATTGGCTCAATAGTCAATATCTGCACAAAAAATCACCATCAGAATTAGTCGAGTTACTGATTCCCTATTGGCAAGAAGCTGGGTATGAGATTGACCCGGAAAATAATCGCCCCTGGTTAGAACGATTAGCGGCTGTGATTGGTCCGAGTCTGACCCGCTTACCAGATGCGGTGGAGATGACGCGGCTATTCTTTACCGACTCAGTTGAGTTGACCCCAGATGCAATTGAGCAACTTAAAAAAGAAGGGGCTACAGATGTACTGAATGCGGTTTTGGACGCATTAGAAAATACGCCGGAATTCAGTGCAGAAACCGCAGGGCAAATCATCAAACAGGTAACAAAACAGCAAAAAGTGAAGAAAGGGTTAGTCATGCGATCGCTGCGGGCTGGACTCACGGGTGATGTCCATGGTCCTGATCTCATGGAGTCTTGGGTATTACTACACCAGAAAGGACAAGATAAATCCCGTTTACAGCAAGCCTTGAGTCAAGTGTGATCGTATTTAAAATTGAATTATTTCGGGATAGCAATTACGGTGATACAGCGCTTTTGGTAGTAAGTGAGGCACACATACAGATCCCCGACTTCTCCAAGAAGTCGGGGATCTTGCTTAGAGACTGTACCTCATTAACCTGAAATCTGCTGTAAGTCCGGACATCATATTATTCTAGAGTTTGGTTTATTGTGACCCCTTTTTTCATATCTTTGTAAGAAAGCCAGGTAAACTCTTATTTAGATAAAAAACAGCCGCTTTGTCCTGAGGATTAATTTTCACGATTTCCCGAAAAATGCGTTTTGCTTCTGCAAATCTTCGTTGATAAAAAAGTAGAACACCTTGTTCAAATAAGGTTTTTGTTTGTCTCTTTAAACGCTGACTTTGGGGAGAATCTCCATCAAATACTTCAAAAACGGCTACAGCTAATTTTTTTCCCTCTACAGTAACCCGCTCTAGGAATCGATAGTTGTAGTTCTGAAAGTCTTCCAGTTTAAATAAGGTTTGTCCACTAACCAGAATATTCGCACCATAAACCTTGGTCAACCCTTCCAAACGAGATGCCAGATTGACAGCATCCGCTATCACCGTACTTTCCATCCGTTCCCGTTCGCCAATCGTCCCCAGCATTAAACTCCCAGTGTGTAAGCCAATACCAATGGCAATCGGAACATCACCCTGTTGCTGCCGATACTCATTGTAGCGGGTAACTTTTTGTTGCATCGCAATCGCACCCCGAACCGCATCATCTGCTGATTCTGGGAAAAGTGCCATAACTGCATCGCCAATGTATTTATCAATAAAGCCACGGTTTTCTCGAATCACTGGACTGACTCGACTCAAATAATCATTAATGAAGTTAAAGTTCTCCTGGGGAGACATGGCTTCTGATAGGCTGGTAAATGAGCGAATATCAGAGAACATAATCGTCATTTCTTTCTGAATGTGGTCTCCCAATTGGACATCCACAATACTTTCATGACCCAGAAAGCGGAGAAAGTCATGGGGAACAAACCGACCATAGGCTTTGTTAATCTGAGTTAAACGAATATGGGTTTTGATTCTCGCGAGTAATTCTGATTTAGAAAACGGTTTGATTAAATAATCATTAGCACCGGACATAAAACCTTCTACTAAATCAGTCGGTCTATTTTTTGCTGTTAACATCACAATCGGTAATTCACTCGCCAAAAAATTTACTCTAAGCCTCTGACATACTTCATACC
>CAZNNK010001069.1:0-2428 GCA_964574085.1 uncultured Coleofasciculus sp. | reverse complement strand
CAACTGACTCAGCCACTCTGAGTTATAGCGAATTTCCAGGCGTCCTGGTGTGTCAAAATCCAAAATTGGACGCACCTGATCCAAATAGGTTTGGGCATTGTGCTGCACCTGTTCGTCAGAAAGCTGCTTGCGTACTTCCGATTTGCCACTTGGATCACCGATTCTTGCGGTAAAATCGCCAATAATTAGGACAGCGGTATGACCCGCATCCTGAAACGCCCGCAATTTCCGCACGGGAATACTATGACCCAAGTGGATATCTGTCCCCGTTGGGTCAATTCCCAACTTCACCCGCAAGGGACGCTCCGTTTTGAGAATCCGTTGCTCTAGGTTCTCATTCGGGTCTTGAGAATCCGGTTGGTTGGGAAAAATGTCACTAACACCTCGGTATAACCAAGATAATGATTGAGACGTTGAGTTTAAAGAATTTGACATTCGTCTGGGAAATCTTTGAAGATTAACGTGCAGGAGAGTGGCAGATGTTTAAGATTTACCGTTGTCTATGCCAATCTAGAACGGTAATGCTACCATTTTTGCAGCCAAAAGCCAAAATACTTCGGTTTATCATCATGAACGATTATCTCAGGCTTAATATGTAAGATCTAAGGGAGAACCCGTCCACTAATTTAACGCTGGGAGCAACGCCTACAGGGGGCAAGAATCGCCAACACCGAATTGATCGCTAATCCTGACTTTGCCATAAATTTCTGTAATCATCTATAGAAGGTATAGAACGTCTCTCCCCTAAGGTTGCCTCCCACACAGCCATTGAATATTTTTTTCTTGAGTGAGGAAGTGAAATCACTGTGTCGTCTAGCACCATCCAACAAAAACAACAAAGAGATAGGAAAAAGGGATTGCCACCGGCTTTCCGATTTGTGCAAGGAGTCGCTCAAGTAACAGGCGGAACCATCCTCGGCATTACAATGCTAACTAGCTCGGTTGTGGCTGGTGGGCTGGTGGGCTTGGCGACAAGCTTCCGCAATCTTCCCGATGTGAGAGTCCTCAGGGGCTATGTTCCCACCGAAACGACCTACGTCTACGATATCAAGGGGAAGCACCTGGCTAGCCTGCATGGTGAAGCCAACCGAGAGGTGGTTAAGTTAGAAAACATTAACCCTAATCTCAAGCGAGCGGTGATTGCCATGGAAGATAGTCACTTCTATATTCACCATGGCGTTAACCCCAACAGTGTGGGGCGAGCCTTTTTAGCCAACTGGGAGAAGGGGGCGGTGGTTGAAGGCGGTTCCACCTTAACCATGCAGCTCGTGAAAAACTTGTTTCTGTCGCGGGAGAAAAGGTTCTCGCGTAAAGTTGCCGAGGCAGTCATGGCAATCCGGCTGGAGCAAATCTTCACCAAAGACCAGATATTGGAAATGTATCTGAATCAGATCTATTGGGGTCATAACAATTATGGTATCCAAACCGCCTCTGAGAGTTACTTTGCCAAGCCCGCCAGCGAGTTAACCTTGGCAGAATCCGCCATGCTGGCTGGGTTGATTCAGTCACCCGAAGAATATAGCCCCTTTGTCAACTATCCCTTAGCCAAAAAACGGCAAGCGATCGTGTTACAACGAATGCAGGACTTAGGATGGATCACAGAGCAAGAGAAAAAAGAGGCATTGGCTCAACCCTTGCGTCTGGGTAGAGTGACCTCCTGGCAAACCAGCCAGCTTCCCTACATCACCGAAGCGGTTGTAGCGGAGTTGAATGAGCGATTTGGTCGAGAGGCGGTTCTCAAAGGCGGAATGCGTGTCCAAACCACAGTGGATTACAACTTCCAGCGCATGGCGGAAAAAACCATCGCTCGCGCTCACCGGAACTTGCGCCGTCGAGGGCTATATGCCGATCAAGTCGCACTAGCGGCGGTTGATCCACGTACCCATTATGTCAAAGCCTTGGTTGGAGGTATTGGTTACGACAAGAGCCAATTCAACCGAGCGATTCAATCCCGACGCCAACCGGGTTCAGCGTTTAAACCCTTTGTTTACTACACCGCCTTTGCCAGTGGTAAATATACGCCCTATTCCACGGTGATGGATACCCCCGTCAGTTACCGGGATGGGAGTGGCTGGTATTCGCCGAGAAACTATGGCGGTGGTTTCGGTGGGGCGATGAGTATTCGTAGTGCGTTGGTTCAGTCGCGAAATGTGCCAGCGGTTAAGCTGGGCAGAGCCGTTGGCTTGGATAAAGTGATAGAAGTGTGCCGCACCCTGGGAATTAAAAGCCCCATGGAACCTGTCACCTCCTTACCCCTCGGTGCAATTGGGGTGACACCTTTGGAAATGGCGGGGGCTTATGCCACGTTTGCCAATACAGGTTGGCATTCTGACCCGACAATTATTGTCCGGGTAACCGATAGTATGGGCAATGTGTTATTAGACAATACCCCGAAACCCCGTCTTGTTCTTGATCCCTGGGCAACAGC
>CAZNNK010001068.1:0-2443 GCA_964574085.1 uncultured Coleofasciculus sp. | reverse complement strand
GTGTGTACCTTCATCGCCAACCCAATCACTTTCCCCGACACCTCATTCTCAGTCATCCTCTGCGAACCTCTGCGTTGACCTCTGCGAACCTCTGCGTTTAATAATAATTCCCTACTTTACGATGGTGAACCGCCGTCAACGCATCTGCCTTAGACACTCGTCCAGCATCAACAGAGGCGTAGACAATCCAATGGTCACTCAACTCCATGCGACTTTCTACCTTACATTCCACATACGCCAACGCATCGGTGAGAATCGGCGATCCATTCGTTGCTGTTTGCGTTTTCACCCCTTCAAACCGATCGGCACCAGGGGGAAACCGCTTGAGGAAGTGCTTCATTAACGCCTGATAATTCCCCTCTTCTAGAATATTTAGCACAAAGCGATCGCCCACTTGCATCAAAGACTCAATCGCCCGATCTTTCGCCACCGCAATAGTTAAGCCGAGGGGTTTGAAGCTGGCTTGGGATACCCAGGAGGCTAACATGGCACCGTTGATATCACCTTTGTGGGCGGTAATAATGTAAAGTCCGCCACTGATCCGTCCTAGGGCTTTGTCCAGGTCACTATCCAGGGATTTCCGTTGCTTAATTTCGCGATCGCGAGTCAGCAGTTGCCCCATATCGGTTCCGGCTTCTTCGCAGAGTTGATAAGTACCTTCGCTTGGCGTTTCTTTGACCCGAATCTCGGCAAATCCTTCTTTGAGTCCTAGGTTGCGGAATTGACTCAATAGGGGGTCAATGGGTTCGTCATCCCCCCCATACGATTCAAAGACTCCCACCAGTTGCTTGGATTTTACCGCAGCTAGGACGGTACTCACGGCGGCGGTGGCGGCTTTATTAGAAGCGGGAGGCATGGCAATGGCAATTCCCCCAGCGCGACTGACGGTTTCTTGGACTTCCTGCGGATCAGCCGATTTTAAGTCCATCATTTCCACACCCACCCCAGTTTTGGTGATGCCTCGGGCAATGGCTTGGGACAGGCGATCGCTATACCCGTAATCGGACACGTAAAAGACGACGACAGAGGTTTCGGCTTTTGCCTGGGCTTTACTCCAGCGCCGATACCGATCTACCCATTCCCCGACATGATGCAATAATAGGGGACCATGACCCGTGGCGACGGTGGTGATGTCTCCTAGTTTATCCATCCGTTTCAGGGCGGAGAGAACGGAACGGGCATTGGGTGCCATTAAGCAGTCGTAGTAGAAACGGAAGTCGGCTTCTATGGCGCTAATGTCTTCATCGTAGGTGCTGTCGGAACAGTAATGCATCCCAAAGGCATCACAAGTAAACATCACTTGGGTTCCAGCATCGTAGCTGAAGATAGTGTCGGGCCAATGCAGGTTGGGGGCATTGACAAATTCCAAGACATGACCTTTGCCTAAGTCCAGTTGATCGCCGTTTTTGACGATCTGCCGTTTGAAGGGGTGATGCACCAAGTCTTCCAGGAATTGAATCGCCACTTTTGACCCAACAACGGTAATCTCTGGCGCGAGTTGGACGATATCCTTAACCAAGCCACTATGATCCGGTTCCGTGTGGCTAATAATCAGATAATCAATCTGGTTGGGGTCAATCAACCCCTTGAGGGTATCTAAGTAAAGTTCACGAAACTTTTCATGGGAGGTATCCACCAGGGCAATTTTCTCACCCCGAATCAGGAACGAGTTATAGGTGGTGCCGTTTTGCAGCCCAAACTCAATATCGAAGCGATCGCGATCCCAATCTAAGGAACGGATCGCTGTTGTATCTGGGGCGATTTCCCCCGTCTGCATAGTTAGGCGCTTCTGGGTGCGATCGGTGAGTACGACCATGGATGTTGACTCCTGTATCAGCAACGTTTATTAAAACGATTTATATTTTCTTCATTTTTACACGATCAACCCCAGGGGCTTTATCAGAAATCCTTATAGGTGTTGAGTAGAAATACCCATCACGGCTTTTGAGTGAGTCGGATTAACTGCACCGAACCGTCATCATAGAGGATGGGTAGAGTGTAGATAATTCTGCTGGCATTGCTACTCGTACTGAAAGAAAATTCTATGAACAAGCCTGAAGAAACATTTGAACTGCGTTTGCATCCACGGGCGACTGAGACAGTATCACTCAAGATTCCTATAGACACAGTGGAGTCACTCAAAAAAGTGGCGGCTAGTCGAGATATGTCATTGGATGCTCTATTGAAGTTTTATATTGGTCAAGGATTACGACAGGATCTAGCTAAAGTTTTTGGGTCAAGACGGTCACATTAAATCATTTATATCAAGCCCCTACTCGTACACGAGCCGCTTTGAGAGTTACTCGATTTCGTAACGCTTGGTATAACTCTATCTCTTCGGATTCATGCCAAAAGAGAACAACTAAACCATATCGCTGTTTATAGTCACATTCTGTCGGGAATCTTTGCTGACAACCGACAACAAAATGAATAACTGGTTCCG
>CAZNNK010001067.1:0-2445 GCA_964574085.1 uncultured Coleofasciculus sp. | reverse complement strand
GTAATGCTTCTTCCCAGTCGGATTGAACAGTTTCTTCGCCAAATAGCGATCGCAGGGGTACTCCGTAAAGCCGAGATAGACGCTCTAAGGTAAGAGCATCTACCCGACGCTTCCCGCTCTCATACTGGTTTAGAGCCGCCGCTGTGACATCTATAAGTTGAGTGGCTTCGGTTTGACTTATTCGAGAACGCTCACGCGCTAGCCGCAGGCGCTGACCAAGGATTTCGTAATTCATGTAGTATGTGTGGTGTTTGTGTGTAAGCTCCGTAAAAGCGCGATCGCACTCCCAAATTTTCTGGCATCCTAGAGATGATTACCTGTCCCCTAGAACAGCTTCATGCCTCTTTCCAACTGCACTAATCCAGAAACCCCACCAGCATCTCAACCCACAGACGTTGATTGGCGTAGAGGTTTTGCCCCATGAAGCCAGATAGCAAGTATCAGCCACTCTGGGCATTTCTATCTCAGAGTAATCAAGATGAAGTCATTCTCACCTTTGCAGAAATTGAGGAAATCATGAATGACACCTTACCCGACTCAGCACGGAAAAAACGGGCATGGTGGAGCAATCGCAGTAAAGGCGCACTGCAAGCTTCTGCTTGGATGGAAGCCGGATATCGGGTTGAAGATGTGGATTTTGAGCAGCAACGGGTAACATTTCGTCAACCTACGGCTAAACCTAAAGTTCAGCGCGTGGCTGACACTGTGCTATGGAACGCTGAACTCATCAAAGCACTGCGCCGCCATACGGGTTTGACACAGGCAGAATTTGCACAAAAGCTTGGTGTGCGACAGGCGACAGTTAGCCAGTGGGAAAACAGCGCTTATGAGCCGACTCTGGCTACATCGAAATATCTTATGTTAGTCGCTTACTCAGGCTGGATTCGATTACTAATGACAATTTGGTAGGAAAGAGCGATCGCACGCCCAGATTTTCTGGCATCCTAGAGATGGTCAAGAGTCCCTTAGCACAGCTTCATGCCCCTTTCCTACTGCACCAATCCAGAGGTTCCGTCAGCATTTCAACCCATAGACGTTGATTGGCGTAGAGGTTTTGCAGCATGAAGCCAGATAGCAAGTACCAGCCACTCTGGGCATTTCTGCAACAGAGCAATCAAGCGGAAGTCATTCTCACCTTTACAGAAATTGAGGAAATCATGAATGACACCTTACCCGACTCAGCACGGGAAAAACGGGCATGGTGGAGCAATCGCAGCAAAGGCGCACTGCAAGCTTCTGCTTGGATGGAAGCTGGATATCGGGTTGAGGATGTGGATTTTGCTCAACAACGGGTGACATTTCGCCAACCTACGGCTAAACCTAAAGTTCAGCCCATCGTTAACACAGAACTATGGAATAGTGAGTTAATCAAGAGTCTTCGCCGCCAGATGGGTTTAACCCAGGCAGAGTTTGCCCAAAGGCTTGGTGTGAGACAGGCGACAGTTAGCGAGTGGGAAAAGGGTATCCATGCACCGAGTCGTGCTATGTCAAAATATCTGACTATGTTTGCTCAACAAGCAGAGTTCGATGTGGAAGAAGAAAGCTAAAGTTTCTTTTTTAGACTATTGACAGCAGAATACGAATTCGTATAAATTACCAGATATTCAAACAAAGCTATCTGGTGACAGTCGAGTATGAATGACCACCATGGCAAATTCAAAGCCCTTGTCTTTCCCTAGATAGCTGCGGTTTCAACCGCCAAGCCGTTCAGGAGCAATAATCTACCATGCAACCCATACGCCATCGCATCAACCCCAAAACCTTCGTTATAGAAAGCGATGGTGAAAACCCCCGTACTTTAGTCGGGGAATGAAACCGAGCAAGGTTTAACTCAACAACTTTAGTTGTGGCTGGTGCGATGGGTCTAGTTATGCTATAGTAGTTATCATAATCTTGAGCAGAGACAATGATAGTTTTTGAGTTTAAGGTAAAAGCTAAACCCGCTCAATACGCTGCCATTGATGAGGCGATTCGGACGGCGCAGTTCGTCCGGAACAAGTGCTTGCGATACTGGATGGACAACAAAGGTATCGATAAGTACGACCTCAATAAATATTGTCGCGTATTAGCAAAAGAGTTTAGCTTGGCTGGAGAACTCAACTCCCAAGCACGTCAGTCATCGGCTGAACGTGCCTGGAGTGCTATTAGTCGCTTCTACGAAAACTGTCGAAACAAAATCAAGGGAAAGAAGGGCTTTCCCCGATTCAAGAAGAATTGCCGCTCTGTCGAGTATAAGACGAGCGGCTGGAAGCTATCTGAAAATCGGAAAGCCATTACCTTTAGCGACAAGAAAGGAATAGGGCGACTAAAACTTAAGGGTACTTACGACCTAAACTTCTACTCTATTGACCAAATCAAACGGGTAAGGTTAGTTAGACGTGCTGACGGTTACTATGCACAATTTTCAGTTAAAGCTGATGTGCGGATTAAGACCCAGCCGACCGG
>CAZNNK010001066.1:0-2446 GCA_964574085.1 uncultured Coleofasciculus sp. | reverse complement strand
ACCTCCATTCTACCATCAAAGTAAAAAACCTACCCTTGTGAGGCTCCCCCTGCTCCCCCTGCTCCCCCTGCTCCCTCTGCTTCCCCTGCTCCCCCTGCTTCCCCTACTCTCTAACCCCACCCCAAGACTGATTCAGCAGCCCCTAATTAACTGGGATTCTCGAAACTACGCCAGACGCCAACTAAGACGCCCTGTACTTCTACCTTTTCTGCTGCCACTTCTATGGGTGGATAATTAGAGTTAGCCGGTTGCAGGGTGATCATATCCTCCTGCCGATAAAAATGTTTCAAGGTTGTGCCGTATCCTTCCACTCTAGCGGCAACAATTTGACCATTTTTCAGTTGATCGGGTTCAGGAACGGGTTGCATAATCACCAAGTCCCCTTCTCGAATTAAGGCTTCAATCATGCTGTCCCCGGTAACCCGGAGGGCAAAGTTACCGGGTTGGGTGAATAAACCGGATAAATCAATCCGATCCATGCCATCGATAAAGGGTTCCACCATACCCCCCGCCGCGATCGCACCCAGAACAGGCACTCCTGATGCCGTACTACTGAGAATCCGAATCGTCCGGGCTTTGCCTTCTGTCCAATCAATGTATCCTTTATTGCGTAGATGTTCGAGCCGACTCTGAATCGGTGCAGGCGATCGCAGGTTCATCGCTCGCATCATCTGCCGGATTGAGGGCGCGTGTTGGGCGGTTTGAATATAGTCAACCAACCAATCATAAAGTTCTTTCTGGGCTTGGGTGAGGGGTTCCATAATCCTACCAATTACACTAGATTTTGACGTTACAGGTTGCGGGTGCAGATGGCTCAACCATTCGACTTGTGAGTCTTGATGGCAGTCAATCTACTCTGAGACGGGTTAAATTGAAACCCATTTATTCAACGAAACGAATACTATTTACTATAAAACATTAGTAGTACTAATGTCCTATCTGGGTTCCCTTAAAAGCACTTTTTAAGAATTTTGCGTAGGGGCGGGTTTGACTATTAACGTTTTTGACCTCACCCAGATACCAGTAAACCCGCCCCGACTTAACCATCGACTTTACCGTTGAATCGTCCCCTGTGTTCTGTTAATCAGCGCCTAAAAGACTAGCCAGTAACGCTTTCTGGGCGTGCATCCGGTTTTCGGCTTGATCCCATATCCGCGATCGCGACCCTTCCATCACCTCGTCGGTAATCTCTTCGCCTCGGTGGGCGGGTAAACAGTGCAACACGATCGCATCCGTTGCCGCTAGACTCAAAAGTTGTTGATTAACTTGGTAGGGTAAAAAGACCGGAATTCGCGCATCGGCTGATGCTTCCTGACCCATACTTGCCCAAACATCGGTATAAATCACATTAGCGCCTTTAACGGCTGCCTTTGGATCATCGGTAATCGTCACTTCACTGTTGACCGCCAGTTGTTTAGCTCGATCTACAATTAAACTATTCGGTTGGTAAGCCGATGGCGTGGCAACTCTGACATTCATCCCCATGAGGGCGCATCCTACCATGAGTGAGTGAGCCACATTATTGCCATCACCCAAATACACGACCGTTAAATCAGCAAGTGACCCAAAACACTCTTGCATGGTCAACAAGTCTGCCAAGACCTGACAAGGGTGTTCTAAGTCAGTCAGGGCGTTGATAATCGGAATCTGAGCATAGTCGGCAAAGGTTTCTAGTTCTTTTTGCTCGAAGGTGCGAATTGCCAGGATGTCCAGATACCGATCCAAGACCCGGGCTGTATCTACCACAGGTTCTCCTCGACCCACCTGGGTGACATTGGGGTTCAAGTCAATCACTTGACCCCCTAGTTGGTACATTGCTACCGAAAAACTGACTCGGGTTCGGGTCGATGCCTTATAAAACAAAAGCCCTAACACCTTATTGCATCGCAGGTTAACCTGATCGGTTTTCAACTGGATAGCTAGATGCAACAGTTCGTGAATCTCATCCGCACTCAGGTCGGCTAAACCTAACACGTCTCGTCCTTGTAATGCCGTCATGTTCCTTCTCCGATGACTCAGTGGATCGGCGCTTGCCAGAAAGCACGTTGGCTGGGGTAATCTCACCCAGCACCACTTTTTACCGATGTCAGTCTCCTACGGCTACCCAGGTTTTGGCAAGAAGCACCGTGCTAAAAATTTAGCAGATTTTTATCGGATCAGTTTAATTTTGAGGCGGATGATGTAGAATAGTAGTTTTTTTTCGGAAGCGTTGAGAACCGATCGCCAATAGTACGTCTCGATCCCCTGTAGATTCCGTGAGTTGGCATTGACTTGATTAAATCGATGCATTTAGCCCTCCTAAACTCTAAACCTTATGAAACGCTCCGTCATCCTTCTCTGTGTCGTTGCCATCATTAGTACCAATCTTGGTTTTTTCTATCTGGCATCGGGCTATCTTACTGAAGAATTTTATCCCATCCAGAAACTCCACTGGCTGGTGTTAAGC
>CAZNNK010001065.1:0-2449 GCA_964574085.1 uncultured Coleofasciculus sp. | reverse complement strand
CCCTCTGTCCTCTACCTTTACCGGGGAGACAGCACAGCGAATCTGTTGCCAAACCTCTAGACTCCGATGATACTGCTGCAAAGCTACCTCAACCAAGTCATGTTTAAAGGCATCTCTGGCTAAAATAAATTGCCATGTGGCATAGTAGGCAGGGTCTAGACTCACCCCACGCGCCTGCAAATCCCGTAAGGCGGATTCCAGTTCTTGACGACGCCGACATCCTGGCGATAATTTGAGCGCTTCATTGGACAAAAATTCACCAACACTTTTCTCCAAAAGCGTAGTAAATAGTTCCTCAGTGGTTTGCTGCCATAACTCCAACAACTCGGCTGTTGCCAGTTCAAACTTAATCGACGTAGCCGCCCAACTCTTAAAATCAGGAGCAAATCGGGCTAATTTGTGAAGTAATTCATCAGTCACCCATAAAACGATCGGGAAGGTAAAACTTTTGGGAAATTCGTCGCGTACCTGATTGGTAGAGATTAAGACTGGATCAATCGCCGTCACGGATTCCAGACCAAATACAAGCAGGGCAGATACATCCTCGGTCGCGATCGCCTCTAAGATAACTGAATATAAGGTTTGACTCGATTCTTGAAGCACCAACTGTTTCAAGGGGATTCCCGTCAGCCCCTGGAGTTGCTGCCACATCGGTTGTTTGCAGCACTGATAGTTGCAGCGGACTAAAATCAGGGCAAATTGTCCTTCAGACAGGGTGATTGCCCGAGCCAGAGTAGATAGTGAACGCTCATTGGCTAAGACGATTTCTTCGGCTCTCTCTTTTTCTTTCTCCTTCATTCCGATCAAAATGTGACTACTCCTAGGTGGCTATCGTCGAGTAAGCTAGTGTTAATAAGGGATTTTCAATACAGAATCTAAAAAACAGAAAATCAACCAATAATACCTCTATTGGCTTCGGCGGCTGGATCTGGTTTTTGGATGACAGATCTTTTATTAAAGCGTATCTTTGATAAGATAAAAGCTATTTATTGAGAAATTCAACCCACTTGTAAAATAAAAACTTAGACGCAGATAATTTAACAATTTTCAATAGAATTAAACAGTGAGAACAACTGATAAAAATCGTGACAAAATTTTATAGTAAATGTGACTCAGATCACTGATTTGTCCTTCGTCATTTGTTGATGGTTCATTGTTCATGGTTCATTGGTAATCCTCTTCCCCAGCTTCCCCAGCTTCCCCAGCTCCCCCAGCTTCCCCAGCTCCCCCAGCTCCCCCATCACCCCATCTCAGCGGCGACAGATTTAAACCGAGCAGTTTCGGCTAAAGCGGGGTTGACTCCAAACCAGCGACCCAAGTCATCCCGGTATTCATAGACAAACATACTACGTAGCAAAGTTTGATATTCTTTTTCCCCGCGAATGGACTGCTGCTGAACCACCTGAAAGAGTAACTGCCATTCCGCATCCTCAACCGCTAACGCCAGATCGTCGCGATAGCCCTTAATCACACTCTCTAAGCATTCACGCGAAAAGGGTGGATCTTCCTGTTGTAGGCAGTTATACAGCAATCCCAACAAGTTGCGGATGTGACCCCCACTAATCCGACAGATGCGATCCAGGGTTTCGGGACTGTCAAAAACCTCTGGGATTAAATTTAAGCGCTCTTGGGGAGGAACCTTAGGAAACGCCCGCGCTAAAACCAGTTGTCGGAGTAAAGCCATCCCTTGTGGAAACTCCCGCCCATCTCGATACCAAATTGGCACCATAGGTAACACTTTAGGAGCCACACCACCGCCCAAGCGATTCTTTAGGGTTTCGTACTCGTTCGAGAACATCAGGGCTAAGGGGATAGTATAAACCAGATGACAACGTAAACGTCGCAATTGAGAGCCGCGATCGATAAACAGGTACTCAGGCTGCGATCGCCCCGCGTGAACCGGTCGGGGATCAACCCGATCCAAGTTGTCTACAATCACGACTAACCCTTGTTTCCCGCGTTGTTTGAGCTTTTTAATCGCCGGTTCTATAATTTCGGTATTAATCGCCTGTAAAATCCCTTGAGTACGAGGCTCTAGGTGCTGTCTGAGTTGTTCGCGCAATTGAGGACTATCTTTAGTTTTGGCAGTGACTTTGGCAATCCCGACAGATAGTTCAGCCGCGACATCCACATCGATAGGCGTCTGTAGGAAATCATTAATCTCGTTGAAGAGTTTGTGAAAGTACTGAGGTTGGAGACGAATCCCGATCGCTTCGAGGTTTTCACTTACCGATCGGGCGATACTGAGCAAAATATCGCTAATATCAACATCTGCCATATCCAAGTCTTGAGAGGACTCGAAATAGACAACATGAAATTGTTCCGCCTCTAACTGAGCCTTCAAGCGAAACAATTCCGTAGACTTCCCACAGCCAATATGTCCCGTGAAAAGCTGACAGGTAGGTTCATCCGGTGAAAGTCGTGCGATCGTGCGTCCTAAGGCTTCGAT
>CAZNNK010001064.1:0-2466 GCA_964574085.1 uncultured Coleofasciculus sp. | reverse complement strand
CTACAAATAGGAATAAGGGAGCGATCGCTAAAAATTGCATCATTAGCTTCGCCAGTTATCTAGACTCAATAAACAATAGCAATACCTTGATCTTACCCCTCCCTAACCCTCCCCTTGCTAAGGTGAGGGAACAAAATTGACAAAAATGGCAACAAGGGGGCGATCGCACAATTGAAGATTCAACCCGACTTGATAGTAAAATCGAAAAATGGCTTATCTGCTCTCTGCCCATGCCCAAATGGTTTAACACGGCAGGACCGTGCAAAGCGGACATTCACTACATGCTCCCTCCCTTGGCTCGGCTACCCCAGTTAGAGCGACTGATTGAACAGCAGGGCTATTTTGTCATCCATGCGCCTCGGCAAACGGGTAAAACTACCACCATGCTTGCCCTAGCCCAGCACCTTACTGCCAGTGGGCAATACACCGCCGTGATGGTATCCGCAGAAGTGGGCGCCGCTTTTCCCCATGACCCCGGGGCGGCGGAAAAGGCGATGCTCGATGCTTGGAACGATGACGCCACCTTTTGGCTTCCCCCCGAACTCTATCCTCCAGAGTTTCCCGCCTCTGAGCCAGGGCGACAGATTGGGGCGGCGCTGAGTGCTTGGGCGCAACAGTCCTCGCGTCCATTGGTTGTGTTCATTGATGAAATTGATTCCCTGCAAGATGAAACCCTGATTTCTGTGTTACGCCAGCTCAGAAATGGTTATCCGAAGCGACCAAACGGATTTCCCCAGGCGCTGGCACTGATTGGGGTGCGGGATGTGCGAGATTATAAGCTGGCATCTGGGGGGAGTCGCCGCCTGAATACCTCTAGTCCGTTCAATATCAAGATTAAATCCCTAACTCTGAGAAACTTCACCTGTGCCGAAGTCGCCCAATTGTATGAGCAGCATACCACTGAAACTGGGCAGGTGTTTGAGTCTGAGGCGGTAGAGCGAGCATTTGCATTAACTCAGGGTCAACCCTGGTTGGTGAATGCCTTAGCTAAAGAAATTGTGGAAGAGTGGGTGAGTGAGCCGACTCAACCGATTACTGTAGATCATATTGAGACAGCCAAAGAAATCCTAATTCAACGCCAAGATACTCACCTGGATAGTTTAGCCAGTATTCTGCGAGAAGATCGAGTGCGGGCGGTGATTGAACCGATGCTGGTTGGGCAGGAGTTAGCGGATATTCCCCAAGATGATCTGCAATTCCTGATTGATTTAGGTT
Organism: uncultured Coleofasciculus sp.; assembly: GCA_964574085.1. Classification (GTDB taxonomy): domain Bacteria; phylum Cyanobacteriota; class Cyanobacteriia; order Cyanobacteriales; family Coleofasciculaceae; genus Coleofasciculus. The sequence continues at coordinate 1,251 of CAZNNK010001064.1, read as the reverse complement.
TGTGTCGCATGAGTCCCCAGGGCGGTTTAGCGATCGCGAATCCAATTTACCAAGAAGTGTTACCTTTGGTGTTAAGCCAAACCCCGCAAGCCTCCTTACAGTATAAGCGATGGTGAAAGCCCCCGTACTTCAGTCGGGGGATGAAACCGAGCAAGTCGTAAAGACAGCGGGATTTATCCCGCAATAATTTCTTCAAGTGATATAATATAACCCTAAACAAGGAGGTGATGTTCTTGTACGGTTGTCAGCAATTACTATTAAATCCAGATCAAGATCTAACCGCCGTTCTAGAGTTTATTTGCACCGAAGCGAATAACTTAATGAACTGCGGTATTTATTATGCTCGTCAAGTCTGGTTTAAGTGTCGGCGGATTATCGGCAAATATGACTTAGAAAAGGAGTACAAAAACAACAAACATTTCCAAGCTCTCTATTCTCAGGCAGCTCAACAAGCGCTAAGAACGGTTAGTGAATCTTTCAAGTCGTTTGATGGGTTGATGAAGGCGTTCAGAAAAGGAAAGATAGCGGACAATCCTAGACTACCTAAGTATTTAAAGAAGGGCGGTCTTTCTGTTGTGAGTTATCCTAAACAAGCTTTGAAGATTAAAGATGGTCAAATCAGAATACCGCTAGGAACGCTAGTCAAGACATGGTTCAAGATAGCGGATTTCTTCATTCATAAGCCATCTAATCTTGCCTTCAAAGACATCAAAGAGCTGAGAATCCTTCCCCGCAACGGCTGCTTCTATGCTGAGTTTGTCTACCTCCTGCCTTCTGTAACAGCAGATGTAGACTCCTCACGGGTAATAGGAATCGACCCCGGACTCAACAACTGGATGACCTGTGTTTCTAATGTAGGAACCAGCTTTATTGTTGATGGACGTAAACTAAAGAGTCTTAATCAGCTCTACAACAAACGGGTGGCAACCATTAAGTTGGGGAAAGCTCAAGGATTTTGGAATGAAGAATTAGCCTTTCTCACAGAAAGGCGCAATAGGCAAGTAAGAGATGCGGTTAACAAAGCCGCTCGTGTCGTTATCAACCATTGCCTCCAACATCGAATTGGAAGAGTCGTTTTCGGTTGGAATCGACACAATAAAGATGGGATTGAGCTGGGGAAAAAGACGAATCAAGAGTTTGTTCAAATTCCTACCGCCCGTCTCAAAAATAGGATTGAGCAACTGTGCAAACACTATGGAATTCAGTTCGTAGAAACTGAAGAAAGTTATACCTCTAAAGCTAGTTTTCTCG
>CAZNNK010001063.1:0-2467 GCA_964574085.1 uncultured Coleofasciculus sp. | reverse complement strand
TTCCCCATCTCCCCCATCTTCCCCATCTCCCCCAGCTTCCCCTGCTCCCCCAGCTTCCCCTGCTACACCAATCCCTGCCCTTTTTGGGCAAATTCATCAATAGTTTGCTCAGATAAATTGTGAGTTGTCATCGCATTCAACATTTCTAACGGTAGCGTCAGATGATCCGCCCCAGCGATTAAAGCCCCCGCCGCTTCTTCTGGTGATTTGAGACTGGCGGCTAGAATTTCGGTGGGAGTATCTTTGAGGATAGCTGCCATTTCTTGCACCAACGCCAAGCCATCCCCTAGTAAACGAGTGGCGCGATTCACGTAGGCGATCGCATATTTGGCACCAGCTTCTGTAGCAACAGCAGCTTGGGCGGCGCTGTAAATGGCGGTGACTGAACAGGGAATCTCTGGGGATAGATGGGCGACAACCTGAAATCCTACGGCTGTAGCCGGAACTTTCAGCACTGTTTTATCCCCAATAATCTCAAAGGCTTTTCGCCCTTCTGCCACCATCCCCTGAAAATCGGTTGCCATGAGTTGATAATATAGTTCTCCTGAGCTAATTGCCGCGAGTTGTTTTAGGGTTTTTTCTGGTGGTAAATCACTTTTGGCAAGCAGTGTCGGATTCGTGGTGATTCCCTTAACCCATCCCCAATTTTCTACAGTTTTCGCTTCACTGACTAATGCCGAGTCCAAATAAATCATGATCGATTTTCCGTTATTTAAGGGACTTGCGGAAAAAATAGAATATGTGCCAACTGCACATCCAACTGGGTTAAGCGATCGCGTAACCTGTATAAGGGCCAACCTCTGGTGGCTGAAACCCTAGCACGATATCCGATGGAGGAACACCTGCGGCAACGAGTTCTTCGGTAATGCCATCTTCGATACCATCCCGTTGAATCCAGATTTTACCATCAATAATCTGAACATGGGTAAGGCAGCCGTGGACTCGGCGTTTTTGTTGCCAGCCTACATCCAACAACAAAAAATGGTTGCGATCGCGATCAACAATCAAATATTCATCTATTTCTCCGTAACTATAAGGGATATCGGCGTGTTTTTTTAGGACGTTTTCGATTGTCTCTCGATAGAACTCTAGGCGATCCATTGCACAACCTCCTTGGCTTTTCTTAAAGTGAAGTCACCGTATGCCATAAACAAGCGTGAGTTGTAGTCATCTCAATCCTATTGAGTTGTGAGAATATAGTATAATAGCCGCTAGAATCTAGGGATAGAGATATCCACAGACTAGCGACAACGGCAATCTATGGTTCAAACGAGCTTCCAGCAAGAGTCTTTACCCCCAGCGCTTGAAAGTGGCGATCGCTTAAATCGTTATGAATTTGAGCGTCGTTATAACGCGATGCATTCTCTCCAGAAAGCTGAACTAATTGAAGGAGTCGTTTACTTGCCTGCTGCACTGCGTTTTAGAAGTCACGCTGAACCCCATGGGAATCTGATTGGTTGGCTATGGACTTACAAAATTTTCACATCCGGAGTTGAGTTAGGAGATAATCCAACGGTACGGTTAGATTTGGATAACGTACCCCAACCCGATGCTGTACTGTTAATTGATGAAAAAGCAGGTGGACAGGCGAAACTTAGCCAAGATGATTATATTGAGGGTGCGCCAGAATTGGTAGCAGAGATTGCGGCTAGTAGTGTGGCGATAGACTTGCATGATAAAAAACGGGCGTATCGTCGCAATGGGGTGCAAGAGTATATTGTTTGGCAAGTGTGTGAACAGAGGCTTGATTGGTTTTACTTGCAGCAGGGTGAGTATATATCTTTGCCTGTAGATGAAGGAAATGTAATCCGGAGTCGAGTGTTTCCGGGATTGTGGTTAGCCGCCGATGATTTGTTGGCTGGAAATATAGGGAGGGTGTTGTCGGTGTTGCAGGAAGGTTTAGCTTCAGAGGAACATACAAGGTTTATAGAACAATTGGCAGAGCCATAGGGACATTATTTTACTCACTACAATGGTATTTGTGAAGCGATAGTAAAAGCAAAAATTAATGTATAACTTGACGAATGACCAAAAAGAGCTTCTAAGACAGCTTGTCCAAAAAGTTCGTAAAGAACATATCCCTAAACAGTTTTTTATCTATAGAACTCAAGGTGGAAATTTTATTAAACTGGAAGACGAATCTGGAGATAATGAGTTAAAGATTACCCAACTCGATCAAGACGTCCTTAAAAATTACAACTTACTTCAATGCAGTGGTCAGCATGCAGGGATTGTTGGTGCTTTTCGTAATCCTTCTGCCCATCGTCTTGTCGATCCAACTCCAGAGGAAGGAGGAGCTTTCATTGTCTTTGTAAACCTTTTGCTGAAAAAGTTAGAGGATTTGCGATAATTGGTAGGTAAAAATTGCATAAGTCGCGCCCAAAGTGATTGAGCCGAGTTCCTGTATTCACGACCCAAATGAAAACGCTATATGTACCTCAATTACCACCAAAAGCGCTGTAAAATT
>CAZNNK010001062.1:0-2468 GCA_964574085.1 uncultured Coleofasciculus sp. | reverse complement strand
CATGCAAACTTTACAGGGGCATACCAATCGGTTACATTCAGTTGTTTATAGTCCGGATGGAAAAACTCTTGTGAGTTGAAGTCATGATCAAACCGTAAGGCTATGGAATGTCAGCACTGGTGAATGCTTACAAGTCTTGCAGGGACATACCAATTGGGTACGTTCAGTTGCTTTCAGTGCGGATGGTCAAACTATTGCCAGTTGCAGCAGCGATCAGACAATTAAGCTTTGGGATATTAAAACAGGCAAATGCTTAAAAACTCTGACAGACCGAGCCTATGAAGGCATGAATATTACAAGTATTACAGGTTTAACCAAAGCCGAAAAAACCACACTCAAAACTTTAGGCGCAGTAGAACTAAAACAAGATTAAAAATCTGGAAACCCGCGCAGGCGGGTTTTGTTTGTGTAGCTGCGGTTTCAACCGCCCAGCCAGTAGGTTGGGTTGAAACTTAAACACGCTCACACCCCAGCATTAAAGATTTGATTAGCTGTCAAATTTAACTCTGGAAAACTTGCTGATACAATCCGCTCATTTCCCCGAAACTGCGTCACCTGGTACACACCATCAACAAGTTGGTAAACCGAAAACGTTGGTTGCTTGGGATCACCAATATAACGCCTACCGCCTAATCCCAGATAATCTACAATCCAATACTCAGGAATGCCCATCGCCTCATAATCTTCCAACTTCAGGGCATAATCATCGCTCCAATTCGTGGAAACCACTTCTATAACCAAACGGATAGAAGTCCCAAACATAATGATAGATTCATTGTCCCAGCGAGATTCGTCATTCGCCACACCCACTTTATCTAAAACGACGACATCCGGTTCATAACTCGATTCGCGTGCAGGTTTAACCACACATTCTTTCGGTATAAAATAAGGCAGTTGAGACCGCCGAATTTCCAGGAATAGTTCCCCAGATGTAAACCCAGCGACTTCTGAATGTTTCCCCCTTGGTTTAGGCACGGCAATAATTATCCCGTCGTGCAATTCATAGCGATGTTCTGAATTCTCTGGATACCAGGCAATGAATTCGTCAAATGTTAATTGTTTGGGTATGGCTTGAATCATCGTCTCACAACCTTAGCAATACCTTAATCTTTCAATTCTTACACACCGGAACTGAAACCTTACGCCTTGGTCGTTGGTGACTGACAGCGCGGGCAAAAATGAGATGAACGCCCGGACAACTTAATCCGCTCAATTGGGGTCTCACAGACGCGACAAGGCTGTCCTGTGCGACCATAGACCCAAGCAACTCCACTGTAGTTACCATTGACACCCTGGACATTGAGGAAGCTGCTGAAGGTTGTGCCACCCGCCTCAATTCCCGCTTTTAAGACTTGAATAATCCCTTGGTGCAGCCGTTCAATTTGGTCTACACTTAATCGGGCGCAAACGGTTTGAGGATGAATCCCACTCACGAATAAGGCTTCATCAGCGTAGATATTCCCCACACCCGCCACTAGAGATTGGTCGAGGAGGGCGGTTTTGATCGAACGCTGAGACTTTTTCAGCTTCTGCGTCAGATACTCTGGGGAGAAAGCATCCGAGAAGGGTTCAGGTCCTAAATTTGGCAATCCCGTGATAATGCGATCGCACGCTTCCCCCGGCGGCACCCACCACATCCGACCAAAAGTGCGTTGATCCACAAAGCGCAATTCCTGTCCTTGGGGAAAAAACAAGCGCACTCGCGTATGCTTCTGTAAGGGTTCCGTTTGCCGAATCCATAAAAGTTGCCCACTCATCCGCAGATGTACCCCTAACCACCCAGCATCCCCATTTTCAAAGCGGCTAAGTTGAGCCAGCAGATATTTACCCCGTCGATGCCAATCGCTAATTCTCGTCTGCTTCACACCTTCCCAAAACGCTGCCACAGAAACAGGGTAGGCGATGGTGCGCGGCAGCAACACATCCCCACCCTGAATAGCCTGGGTACAAGTAATTTGCTTGAGACCCAGACGAATTGTTTCCACTTCCGGCAATTCAGGCACGGCTTCGGGTGATTCCGTTCCCTTACTTCTTCTTCTTCCCGGGTTCCACGACTACGAGTTCGCTTTCAGCAAAGTTATTGGTATTGATGCCAGAATAGTTGACTTTATCGAAACGGACAATGACAGGATAGATAATGCCGCTCTTGTCTACGGTTGCCACGGTTCCGACATCGTTATACCAATAGGATTCTTTGCGCTTAATCCGAACTTTTGCGCCGCGTGTTACTTCTGCCATATCAGTTTTTCCCTTACGAATCTAGTTTTACAGCGTACTACTGGATGAGGGGTATCTGCTTACTCTTTATTTTAAGTTTTATTACAAAGATGAGTTGAGAAACCCCTTGTTTCCAGATATAGAGGGGGATAGGGCAGATGATGGGGGAGCAATGTAGAGACGTGCCATGGCGCGTCTGGAAGCGGGGGAAGTTTATATGACCTGCTTCTGTTTCCCCACACCCCATACCC
>CAZNNK010001061.1:0-2470 GCA_964574085.1 uncultured Coleofasciculus sp. | reverse complement strand
ATTGCCTATTGCCTATTGCCTATTGCCTATTGCCTATTGCCTATTGCCTATTGCCCAGCGCGAAGCGCTGTATTTGCCGTACCGCCGTAAGTGCTGAGTAGCTGACTCCAGCCGTTCCTTCACCGGGATGGGTGGAATCTCCGACTAACCATAAGTGAGGAATCGGGGTGCGAGTGGCAAAGCCAAAGGGACCAAATGTCGGGATTCGCTGACCAATTCCGCCGACAATTCCTTGATCACGTCCGGTGTAATAGGCAAAGGTGCGGGGTGTTGCGGTTTCTTGGTGGATAATGGTTTCTGGCGTTAAGTCAAAATACTCACCTAGTCGGGCGATCGCCTCTTGGGTATACTTGTGTTTAAGCTGGTCATAATCCTCCTGAGAACCTTGCCACCACATCCGGGTATCGGTAAACGAGGAGGCAATAATCGTGGCTTTGCCCGCTGGGGCGCGACCATCACCGGGTTTACTGACGGAGACGAATAGGGAGTTATTTTCGCCAATCTCGCCGTTGTAATCGTAGAGAAATTGCAGGTGAGGTGGACAACCTGTCGGAATCGCGTTTTGGTCAACCCCTAGGTAAATGACAAAGGCACCCGATGCGGGTGGTAATTTATCGACGCGACGCTGATAACCCTTGGGCGCTTGGTTTCCCAATAACTTAACCAAGTTTTGGGCGGTGACATTTGCCACCACGTCATCAGCTGATTCTGTCCAAACTTGTCCCGTTTTCTGATTTCTGACTGTTACGCCTGTAACCTTATCCCCACAAACCTGAATCTGTTCCACGGTATGCCGCATCAGCAGTTTACCCCCCCATTTCTCCAACGCCGCCACTAGGCGATCGCTCAATACCTGCATACTCCCTTTCAGGTGAAACAATCCTTGAGGTGCTTGGGAAACGCCCAGGGCAGTCGCGGCATAGAGTAAGGCGGTTTCATCGGCATCCACTTGGGAATACAGCTTCAGTTGTAAGTCCAGAAATGTCCTCAAACGCTGATTATCATAGAGGCGATAGCCGCGTAATGCATCCCCCACTGTCATCAATGTAAACGGTAGCGTAATCAGAGTATCGGGGCGCACCGCTGTGGTTAATTGCCACAAATCCCAGAGGTTTCGTGGCGGTAATACGGGATCACGGGATTGAAATCTCCAACTGGCATTAAATAGAGTCCTCATCAGTTGCCAGAAGGGTTCACTCCCCGGAAATTGGCGTTGTCGTTCCTTTGCCCATTGTTCTGGGTTACGCCACACGTTAATCGGTTCTGTTTCACCAGGGAGAAATACAGCACAACCGGGGTCACAGGGAGTCGCAGCAGGTAAATCCATCTCTAACTCCTCAAAAATTCGCTGATGAATCCCACCGGGTTCTAAACCAGCCACTTGCGTCGCCCCTACATCAAAGGTAAAGCCGCGACGCTTAAATGTGGAGGCACAGCCGCCAGGAACAAAGGCTTGGTCGAGGACTAACACTGAGTAGCCCCGACGGGCAAGGAGTGCGCCAGCCGTGAGTCCCCCAATTCCTGCACCAATGACAACGACGCGATGAGTTTGAGGAGTAGAAACGCTGGGCATGAGTATTTTTTACGTATCTTCATATATTTTAATATAAAACGGTCTTGAGCTTACTTTGGGATGACTAACTTACTGATTTTGGACAAAGACGGGACTCTGGTTCAGAATTTTGAGCGTAGTTAAAATAGGCTTGTTTAAACTCCTTTTCCAGGTCATTAGCCAGCCATTCGGGTTCGATGACTCTAGCATTGGCACCGTAGCGCAGAATCCGCTGACGAAACCAGAATGGGTAATCTTCTTCGGTTAAAATATCTACAAATTTTGCCTCGGTATCTCGATGCAACACTTGCTCGTGGCGGCGGCGGTACATATTGCGGGGTTAGATCCTTATATTGGCTATCTCCATGAAACGACTCGCGGTCAACCGGCGCTGGTGTTGGATTTAATGGAGGAATTTCGCCCCTTAATTGCGGATAGTTTGGTGTTTTCGGTGATTAATCGGCGGGAATTGAAGCCCAAGGATTTTACCGAGAGTTTGGGGGCGTATCGGCTTTCGGATACGGGACGAAAAGCGTTTTTAGAGGCGTTTGAGCGGAAGATGACATCGGAGTTTAAGCATCCGGTGTTTGGGTATCAGTGTACCTATCGCCGTGGGGTGGAGTTACAGGCGCGTCTGTTGAGTCGTCATTTACAGGAGGGGGTGGTGTATCCACCGTTGAGTCTTCGATGAACAACCAGACGTTATTTTATTTGATTGTCTATGATTTGCCGGATAATAAGGCGGCGAATAAGCGGCGCAAACGATTACCTACGGCTCAGAAAAACCTCGACAAGCGGAGACTCTCATTCTATGATGTGAATAAGCGGATTTTTGACGGGCGAAAGCGAGGGCGAAAACCCCGGTCAGCCGTCAAAACGCTAGGAACCTTGACAATTAAAGATTTCAGCCGTTTTTTG
>CAZNNK010001060.1:0-2470 GCA_964574085.1 uncultured Coleofasciculus sp. | reverse complement strand
CTTGTCCGCCTTGTCTTGTCCCAACCATAAAATAAAAAACCTACACCTGTAAGCTGGTGGATAGGGGGGCCAGTCTGACTCTGACATCAGTGTGGGGTTCTCTGAGTTTAAGTCCCTTAAATTACCACAGTCTGGTGCAACTGGCGATTTCTTCATTCTATTAGAGGATTCCATAACTGTGCCTCTTGGATTGGACAATTAACGTTCTACCAACTCCAAACTTTGAATGGGGAAGTTAAAAGCCGATCAAAAGCCGATGTGAAGCCGATTGAGCAGAAATGCTAAAATAGATGATGACTCAAACGCTCTCCACACAATCATCTCGCGGTACATGAGTGGGAAACGATCAAAACGCAAAAAATCCAATAGAGTTAAAAGAGAAAATGACTTTCGTGAACCTTTGCCTACGGATTTGCGGCAACAGTTACGCGAGAGATATGAGGAAAGCTATAAACCAGGAGAAGGTCGTGCTTTAATAGAGAGATTTCAAATCGACTGGGGCGATCGAGTTAAGGTTAATCCTGACCCACCTGGAGACGATACTGTACGGAACTTTTTTTACAAGGAAACGCAAACTACTTTTAAGTATTGGGTCATTGACGGTTTCTGTCAGTTGTTGCTTGACTGTTCCCTTGAGGATTGGAAACGTCAGCACCAGCAGGTTCAAGATTCTATATCTGAGTCAGACTCAGGGGTAAAATTTTCAAGTGCGATCGCTTATCCTGACTGGCGAGAAGTTTGTCTTAATATGCTGGAGACTCAGAAGCAGAGCATTAGACGACAAGCTAGCGAAATAATGTCTGAACCCTTCTATGTACAGCTAGGATTAGTTGAGCGCAAATATAAACCCAGGCGTGATCGTGATTTTTCTCTTACACCAGAACAAGGTTCACGTTTTTTCCATCTAGAGACGGAAGAAATCATCGATACGTATGAACATAACAGGTTTTTAGAGGAAGTTATTAACCAGGGACAAACTAAAAAGAGTCACGGTAAACGCATCGCTATTATTGGAGAACCAGGTGCGGGTAAAACCACTCTGCTGGAAGCGATCGCATTTTCTCCAGAAGCCCCAGGTTTGCCAATTTGGATATCTTTAGGAAGCATAGGAGAAAAAACTCTAGAAGAATACCTGTGCCAGAAGTGGCTCAAAGAGGCTTTGAAAACTTCCGATGTAACACAACAGCAAAAAGCGCTAGAAGAACTGTTTAAAAGTGGTGAAGTAGTGCTGCTGTTGGATGGGGTGGATGAAATGCCAGCTTCCTCACCTGTTGAAGCTTTAGCCAAAATTAGGAAAGAACTTACAGGCTGGGTTGCTGATGCGCGAGTGGTGCTGACTTGTCGTGTCAATGTCTGGGATGCTAATGTTTATGCACTACAGGGTTTTGATACGTATCGCACGTTGCCGTTGGAATATGGGGATAGCAATAAACCTGATCAGGTAAAACAGTTTATCTGCCAATGAGTCGATTCAAGCTGAAGCACTCCAAACCTACGCCGTTGAGATCTTGGGTAAAATTGGTACCAGCAATGAAACCGCGATCAAAGTGCTAGAGTGGCAAACTCAAAATGTTCAAGATGAACAACGCCAATGGGAAGCTGCTGAAAATCTGGGAAAAATTCATCCGACGAATGAAACTGCACGTAAGGTGCTGATAAATCTAGTAGAGAATGCTCAGCATGAACAGATCCGTTCAGCAGCAGCTTGGAGCTTAGGAAAAATTGATCCTGGTAATAAAATTGCCATCAAGACTTTGATTAAAATACTTCAAACTTCTCAAGAAGGATACAGCCGCAAAAGAGTAGCTTCGAGTTTGGGAGAAATTGATCCTGGTAACGAAGAGGCAAAGGCGTGGCTATTGACAATGCGCCACACTACTCAGGATAAAACTATCCGTTTGACAGTAGCTGATAGTTTGGGAAGAGTTGACCCTGGTAATAAGATAGCAATCAAGGATTTGGAGAAGATGACTCAGGATGAATCTATCTGTCAAAGTGCAGCTGAGAGCTTAGGAGAAATTGATCCAGGCAATATAATTGCAATTAGAACTCTAGAAAAGTTAATTAATAATGCTCCACCTGATCATGAATTTTATCGCCAGTTTTTCGCCAGTTATTTAGCTAAAGTTTATTTTGGCAATCAAATTGCAATCGAGTCATTCAAATTAATAATTAAAAGAACTAAAGATGAATTAATACTTTGTCGTGCAGCTATGAGCTTAGGGCAAATGGACTATAATAATGAAACGAATAGAATTGCAACTGATGCTTTAGTGAGATATATCCAAACTGCTAAGTATAATTCGACGGTTTATGGATTTGCGGAGATCTTTAAACCAATTCTACGAAGTGAGCAAGGTAAAAAAGTGGTAAGGAGCTTGAAGAGTTACTTGATAAATCCGAGCTATGAAAATGGTGATCGAAATGAAATGGATGGATTTTTTGATTGCTACACAATTCTCTGGTACTG
>CAZNNK010001059.1:0-2474 GCA_964574085.1 uncultured Coleofasciculus sp. | reverse complement strand
GGAGCAGGGGAAGCAGGGGGAGCAGGGGAAGCAGGGGGAGCAGGGGAAGCAGGGGAAGTAAGAGAATACTCTTGCGGATTGCTCTTTCTCCGGTAATAGCTTAGGGAGCAAGCTTCACGATCAGGTTGTGTCGAATGGCTCGAAACCTTAATTGGCAAGGGTTGTGGCTTAAGTTGACACGGATGCACGTCTGTGCGCCCCAACAATCTTTCACCTGCAGAAAGCCAAAATAGAGACGAATACCTCTATATTCCTCTAGCTGATGAGCTATTGTCTCAATCCTCACTGCGATCGCCCCCAGAACCCGGATGGGATGCGGTTTTGCCGACGTTGTGGTTCTAAGCTGTTGCTGCGAGAGCGTTACCGCAGTCTGCGACTGATTGGACAAGGGGGGTTTGGTCGAACGTTTTTAGCGGTGGATGAGGATAAACCCTCGAAACCTCAATGTGTGATTAAGCAGTTTTTCCCCCTCTACCAGGGGACAAGCGATGTCCTGAAAGCGACAGAATTGTTTGAACGAGAAGCCGTGCGTCTGGATGAGTTAGGGAAACATCCCCAGATTCCGGAATTACTGGCTCATTTTACCCAGGATAATCGCCAATATTTAGTTCAAGAATTTATTGATGGGCAAAATTTAGCCCAAATCCTGGCAAAGGATGGCGTATTCAACGAACAGCAGATTCGGGAGATGCTGCGAGATTTGCTAGCTGTCCTTGAGTTTATCCACTCGCGTTATGTGATTCATCGCGATATTAAGCCTGAAAATATTATTCGTCGTCGGCATATTTATACAGGAGAAACAGAGGAAAATGCGGAAGGTGTGATTAAGGGAAATTTGGTTTTAGTTGATTTTGGTGCGGCTAAACATGCCATTGGGACAACAAAAACGGGAACGACTGTGGGTACACCGGATTATATCGCTCCAGAACAAGCGAAAGGAAAAGCTATTTTTGCCAGTGATTTGTATAGTTTGGGTGTTAGTTGTATTCATTTACTCACCCAGGTACTACCTGAAAAACTGTTTGATACGGGTGAAGATATCTGGGTATGGCGGCGTTACTTAAAAACGAATTCGATTAGTGATGAATTAGGCTCTATTTTAGATAAACTCCTCAAACGAGCCACTAATCACCGTTATCAATCTGTCGCTGAAGTTCTCCGGGATTTCAATCAACTTCCCTCGATTTCGCTCGCTCAACCTTCTACGCCATCGCTATCGCCTCAATCGATTAGCCTGTCAGGGTTTCAGGGGACAGCAGGTCAAAGCGCGATCGCATCAACTCCGGCGAATCCCCTTATCCTCCAGCCTCCCTCTAATCCTCCCTTAACTAACTGGCAAGTGGTGCAAACCTTAGATGGACATTGGGGTTCGGTGGAAGCGGTAGCGATTAGTCACGATAGCTTAATTCTTGCTAGTGGTAGTGCAGACGCCACGGCTATGTTATGGCAGCTACCCGAAGGACGAGAGTATCAGACTCTAAATGGTCACCTTGAACGAGTCTGTGCTGTCGCCTTCACTCCTGATAGTCAATATTTAGCTACAGGAAGTTATGACCAAACGATTAAACTTTGGCAGGTAGAAAATGGACAACTTATTTTAACCCTCACGGGTCATAAAAAATGGATTAGTTCCCTCGCCATTAGTCCCGATGGAGAGATATTAGCCAGTGGTAGCAATGATGGCACGATTAAGTTATGGCATATCCAACAGGGTAGAGAATTACAAACGCTTACAGGACACACCTCCTATATTAATGATGTTGCCATCAGTCCGGATGGAGAAAGTATTGCCAGTGTTAGTGGGGATGGAACGGTGAAATTATGGCAAATCAGTACAGGGGAGGAACAGGATAGTTTTGGTCATAGCCAGTTACGTTTTGGCTTTTTCTATTCCGTCGCTTTTAGTCCCGATGGGCAACTCCTCGCCACCGGAAAAAGCGATGGCACAATTACACTCTGGCAGTTAGAGACAAGACGGGAACTCGGTACTCTCAGGGGTCATACTCAACGAGTAAGAACATTAGCCTTTAGTCCCGATGGATACACATTAGCCAGTGGTAGTATGGATAAAACAATTAAGATTTGGCAACTGTATGATAGGCAAAGTCTTGCTACTTTGAATGGGCATACTTGGGAAGTGTATGCTGTTGCCTTCAGCCCCGATGGTGAGACACTTGTGAGTGGCAGTATGGATAAGACGATTAAAATTTGGCGTTGTGATTAAAACTAATCGTAAACTGTCAAGTCAATTTTCTGCCTCCTCTAAATTAGCTGGAACATCCTTAAATATCGTGACGGTTGTTGCTCACGAATATCTCCCCAAGGCATTTTCTTGGTTCTCGGATAAGAAAAAACTAGAATTCTTCTGGCACGAGTAGTTGCAACAAACATATTGCGCTTCTCTTCCTCTAAACTGAAGTCCCCCCATACAGATGTACTGCACCCAGGCTAAAGCCTTATACCGTAATGGTTTG
>CAZNNK010001058.1:0-2479 GCA_964574085.1 uncultured Coleofasciculus sp. | reverse complement strand
GGTGTTAAGCTTGGTGAGTCTGAGTTTAATCTTGGCACTCCCGATCGCCTTAGGATTAGTTAAAGCTTTTTTTAATAGTCAAGATGATGCTCAAGAGGAGTGGTTTAGTCAAGTTCCAGCATCGCCCTCATTTCAGGATAACCTGAACCGGAAACAATTTGGCGATCGCACCCCTTCAAGCATCGCGGCTCAACTCGCCACGAATCAAGCTCTAACCACCAATAAAGATAACACCCGCCTCCTTTTCAGCCAGATCGTTAACCAACAGCCCTCATTTCGCGATCGCCTCCAGAAAATCATTGACGATTTGTCGGATCAAGACCTTGATTTTCTTTCACAGGAGCCAAAGGCTAATCCTTCTATGTTGATGACAAAGGTTCAGCGTGTTGCCCATTTTACCGATACCCTTTTCAATACTCTCACCTTAAAGCCCAACCCACCGCAACGTCTCAATTCATCAGTGAATCTACACTCCATCACTCAAGACGTGTTAGAGCTTTGTCAACCCTTAATTCGCCCAAAAAATTTACAATTACGCAACTCCATCGCTGCCGATTTCCCCACCTTTAACGCTGATGCTAATCAATTGCAGCAAATCTTGTATAACTTAATCATTGACATGATTAAGTTTACCGAACAAGGCGCGATCGACATTTCAGCCACGATTACCCCAGAGCAATTACAACTGACTGTTGCTGATATCGGCATCAACATTCCCGCAGAGCAATTACTGGAGAATGCCTATAGTGCCACAATCCAACAGTACAGCAGTACCGCCTTAGGATTAATCGTGACTCGGCGTCTGGTCGAACTCAATGGCGGTCAACTCCGGGTTGAATCAATCGGCAATCAGGGTTCCCGCTTTATTTTGACGCTACCCATTTCTGACAATCAACAAATCCCCTTAGCCGCGTCTGGCAAAAAGCCTCTGTCTCTAGTAAAATACACCGATAAAATAGCTACTGAATTTAAACCCTCCTCTGTTTTAATCCAGTCATTCAAGATTTTAATCGTAGCTAATAAAACTGTCAATTGGCAATCCCTAATCAAGCCATTTTTAAATTCTCCAGATTACGCGATAAAACGGGTCGCGAATGGCAAGCAAGTTGTCGCCGAAATCGAAAAAGGCTTTAAGCCTGATTTGCTGATTGTGGATGCCGTAATATCTCCCGTGAATGGCTATGAGCTTTCCCAAACCATTCGCCGTTTTTTCTCAGCTAATGAATTGCCGATTATTCTGGTTGACGATCAAGAAGAGCAACCAGACTGGCAAAAAATACAGAGCTACCAGATCAATGATTATTGGACTAAACCCATTGATCCAAATGAGATGTTTGCCCGAATTAATCCTTATCTGCAACTGACCCAAATCAATGCCAACTGCAACCGCTTCATTCCGTCTAAATTACTCAATATTTTAGGCTATACCAACCTCGGTGAGGCGCAATTGGGGGATTGCGTTGAACGGGATATGACGATTATGTTTGCCGATATTCGCTCATTTACTACCTTGTCGGAGAAGATGTCGCCCCAGGAAAATTTTGATTTTATCAATAATTATTTTAAGAAAGTCGTCCCCACCATCCGTCAGCACAATGGTTTTGTGGATAAGTACATCGGCGATGCGATCATGGCAGTCTTTCCCGAAAAAGCTGAAGAAGCTTTAGATGCGGCGATTGAAATGCAAAAACAGATCGCCATCTACAACGGGAAGCAGCAAGAAAACGGAAGTCTACCGATTTCAGTGGGCATGGGACTCCATAATGGTAGTCTAATGCTAGGGACCATTGGAGAAGAACAACGGATGGAGGCAACAGTCATTTCTGATGCTGTGAATCTGGCATCTCGCTTGGAAGGATTGACGAAGATTTTTGGCGCGTCGATTATCTTTAGTGAAAAGTTTTTGCTGAGTCTGGATAATCCGTTAAGCTATAATTACCGATTTTTAGGGAAAGTTCCGGTCAAAGGCAGAAAAAAAGCGGTCTCCGTCTTTGAAGCTTTTGATGGGGAACCCCTAACGTCGGTTAATCTGAAAATTAAGCATCGAGGCAAGTTTGAGTTGGGGATTCATCTTTTTTATAGCCGAAAATTTGCTGAAGGCTATAAAATATTTAAAGAAATTTGCCGAGAAAATAATCAGGATAAAACCGCTCTCTTCTACATGAAGCGTTGCCGCAAGTTCCACAAGCTTTGGAGGTGGGGGCAATGGGATGATTTTAATAACAAGAGATATCAAGTTTAAGGGGAAGATGAGGGAGATGGGGAGGATGAGGGAGATGGGGAAGCTGGGGAAGATGAGGGAGATGAGGGAGATGAGGGAGATGAGGGAGATGAGGGAGATGAGGGAGATGGGGGAGATGAGGGAGATGAGGGAGATGGGGGAGATGAGGGAGATGGGGGAGATGAGGGAGATGAGGGAGATGAGGGAGATGGGGGAGATGGGGGAGATGGGGGAGATGGGGGAGATGGGGGAGATGGG
>CAZNNK010001057.1:0-2482 GCA_964574085.1 uncultured Coleofasciculus sp. | reverse complement strand
CCACAAACTGCTGTTGCTTAAAGAGTTCTAGATAGACTTGCTGCTGGTTTTGAAGCAGTAAATTCCCTCGCTTATTGGGGTCATTTGCGCCGGGAAGTCGCATTAAGTTGTAAGTTATTATGTCATTTTTGATCCACCCCTGTAGCCTTGAGACACCCAAGGCTGACTCTTGCACCCTCAGATAAATATTTTCTCCATATTGGGTTGGGGTAATCTCGACGAAGCAATTGACTATAAGATCCTGAAACCGACGCTGAAACTGACCACTTTGCAATAGACGTTTGTTGATGTCTAAATTTGCCATGATTTTGACACGATTAGCCACGGCATTTTTAATCTTTCTTGGTAAGGGCTCGAAGGCTGGCCGCAGTACGCCATCTTTACGGAAGCGAACAAGTAAGTATTCTTCATGGGGTTCGATGTGAATGTCGGAGACTCCCTCTTGCAGGGCTTTGGCGAGGATTTTATTCACAAAGTTAATTATCCCTGCACTCCCTTCATTCAAGACTTCGCCTAAGTCGCATTCTGTTTCTTCTGGTGCATTGGACAGGGTAAGACACTCCAAATCCTGACTAATATCTGTCTGTTTAGCCGCTTCTTGTTCCTTCTCTTGTGCCAACTTTTGATCCCGATATTGATTAATCAGATGCTGATAATCTTCCTGGGTAATCACCATCCGCCGTAGCCCAATTCCTTGAGGGCGGAGAATCCGGTTGAGATCATCTTGAGCATCCAGATTATCCGGATCAACCATTGCCACTAGAACGGATGGGGGTTGACCATCATTTTTGAATAACGGCACTAAACGATAGCGACTACAGATGTCAATAGGAATGAGGCTTTCAATCAGTTCCTTGACTTGGTGTCCGGAAATTTCACTAAGTTCTGGATCAAGAGATTCAACACCGTAAATTATTTGGAGTTCAAACAGTTGCTGTTTCTTGTAATGGCGGATTAAGTCGGGTGACAACTGACGCCCGGTAATTGATTCAATAACATCGGTCAGAGGTCGTCCTGACTTACGGCTTTCTATCCGCGCTTGTTCTATCTGCTGTTTATCAGCATAATCTAACTGTAATAATCGATTGTAGAATGAACTTTTGATTCTACTCGCTGGTTGTGTAAAGGCTCTTGGTGTTGAGATTCTATTCTTTTGTAGATTTTCTCTTACAGTCTGGAACTGTTCAGATACAGTCTCCACCTGCGGCTTCTGGCGGTCATAATCGGCAAACAGCGTGGTTGCACCAATGGGAGGTAAACGCCAACCGGATTTTCTAGGGATAGGTTGGGTGCGTCCTAACCGCAGTGAGGGTAATTCTGGTAACTCACACCACGTCATCGGGTTAGCTGTTGAGAGTTCCAAGCGAACTCCAGACCAATCTTCTCCTGTGCGCTGACACAAAAAAGCCCGAACCGCGATCGCGGCGGTATTCGTGCTACTCTCTAAACGGCATAAATAGGTGGGTGTCCAGCGTGCGCCAGGAACGAAATACTCGACAATTAACTGTTGCTGGGAAACTGTCACCTGTGCCGGATAACTTAAGCTGATAATCACGGTTTTCCGGAGTTCGTGGGGTTTCACCTGTTGGGCGGTTGACGCCAGTTCCTGTTTGTGTAATAACTCGTCTAAGTGGGTTTTTGCTTCATGTAAGGTTTCCTGGGTTTCCCGTCGTTCCTGAATACGGCTACGGATTTGTTCATCTTGAAAATTCGCGATCGCTAATCGGGCAGCTAAAGGTGAAGGGGGTGGTGCTTTTCCCGGTTCTGCTTTCGGTTGATTGGGTACATGAAGCTGTTTGAGGACAGAGATTTCGTTATCAATGAGGGCAATCGTCTCTTGAAGAAGCCTCACTTCGGCTTTAGCTTGGTGCAGTTGTTCCTCGGCGGGGGAGTTCGGGGGTTCTGGGGGAGAGGAAACTGTGAGACTGATGCGAATATCGGTAGGAATCACCAGATTGGCATTTCCCTCAACTTGTACTCGCACACTGCTATCATCTAGCGCTAGGGGAAGTCCCGAAATTTCTATTTGTTCTGGCGTTTCTCCATTTTCTAAGTGCAAGTCGGCGATACGGCTAACGGTTGCACCAGCCGCATAGACTTTAACTTTGTCTATTTTCGAGGCGAGTTGAATGATGTTCGGCATCGGATTATCCTATGGCTGATCCCAGGTACATTGTTCTATATCTCTGGGTGATTACCAGGATATGCACTTAAGTAGGTGGACATAATTAACGTGAACGGTGAAGATCGTCATTCGTCATTCGTCATTCGTCATTTGTAAGGGTTTGAGGATTGTTTACAAAATTTCATACAGTGCCGTTTTCTTTTGTCCGACTACTTAGCTTAGTTTGTAGTCAGCACGAAGAGTGCTATAAGAGTTAGCTGGAGAGGGCTGAGGTTCCCTCACGACGAACGAACTATTCTCGTCGATTCCCACCGATTACTTCACTATCGGCGTAGGTTTTAATGGTGTACTGTGCTG
>CAZNNK010001056.1:0-2482 GCA_964574085.1 uncultured Coleofasciculus sp. | reverse complement strand
GGGTCATAAGGACTTGACAAATTCCCTAAATTACTATCTAATTGTTCAATCCGAAAATTCCCACCACTCCAGAAGTGAGCATCCGCACTCACGGTATTACTAGAACGCAGCACCATATCCCCACCGGAAAATAACCCACTATCGGGATGATTCAAAGCAAAAACATCAACGGTTTGATTCCCCTGTACCAACAGTTGACCCATAGCTGAAGCAATAAACGGATAAGCTACGCTATCGCGCACCTTCAACGTATCCGTCGCCAATAAAGTCAAATTCCCCCCAGCTTGTACCTGATTCTCTAGGTCAAGAGTTCGACCCGCGAGAATCAAATCCCCACCAACCGCTAAACGACCAGAACTGGCGATCGCACCTTGATGATTTGAGCCATATTGCAATCCCGGCGTCAGGTTAATCGTCAGTAATGGCGGTGCTTGGGGGTTCGTTGCACTAAACTCTGTGCCATTTTCAAACACCCACTCCTCTGCGGTAGACGCCACAAACGCCCCCTGAACATCCAACTGGGCATTTTTACCAAACACAATCCCATTCGGATTAATCAGAAACAAATTTGCCCCACCATTAACCCCCAGAGTTCCCAAGATATCAGAAATATCCGTACCTGTAACCCGGCTGAGAATATTGTCAATTCCCATCGGATTAGCAAAATAAACCCGTTGTCCCTCGCCCACATTAAACTCAGAGAAACTGTGGAACAGATTGGTTCCTCGAATCGCCCCCCCATCAATCTGATCCGCCGAGAATCCCTGAATCATCACATCCGGCGTCACCACAGAACCTTCTACCCCGAGAGTAGAATCCGGAATAACTTGGGCAAAAGTAGGCGTTGTCCAAAGGGATACCACCCATGGGATTACCATTCCGGCTGTGACACAAATTCCCCGACGCGGTTGACTTTGCCTAAATTTCACCATCACACCCTGTCTCCGACTCCGTATTTCTACTGATACTCAAATTAAGCCAGATGCACAGGTGCGATCGCTACCGTAGAATTACGGAATTTTCATGGATTGGGTTTGTCGTCAGGGCTTTAGCCTTGTACACAGACAGATCCCCGACTTCTCCAAGAAGTCGGGGATCTTGCTTAGACGATTAAATTGGCTTAGACGATTAAATCGGTCATGGGTCATTTGTCCCGGTTCCCTTATAATTCAATATATTCAATCGTTGGCGAATTCTGCTTTCTCCCCGTGAGCAAATAACAATTCATTTGCCCCTTCCCTTTGACTTGAATCGGACCGCGATCTTCAAAATAATAACGATGCTTGAGGCGTTTATACGTGTCTTCCGTTACCTGAATACTCCCCGGTAACCCGTGAGATTCCATGCGACTAGCAATATTTACTGTATCTCCCCACAAATCATAAATAAACTTTTTAATCCCAATAATTCCTGCAATCACGGGTCCAGTATGAATGCCAATGCGAATACTAAAGGATTTCCCCGTTTCCTCACAATACTGATGAATCACCCGCTGCATATCCAACGCCATATCCGCGATCGCCTCGGTGTGATTGAGCATCGGCATCGGTAGTCCGCCAACCACCATATAAGCATCACCAATCGTCTTAATCTTTTCTAAATGGTGTGCCTCAACCAGTTGGTCAAACTCCGAGAAGATGACATTCAAAATCTCAACCAACTCAATCGGCGAAGTGTGAGACGCCAACTCGGTAAACCCGACAATATCAGCAAAGAGTACCGTCACCTCATTAAAGTGATCCGCGATCGTGTGTTCTTCTCGCTTCAACCGATGGGCGATGGGTGCTGGCAAAACATTCAGTAGTAAGTGTTCGGATTTTGCCGTTTCCCGATCCAATGTTTTTAACGCAGAAGCAAACTGTCTGGCAATAATTACTGCCGCAATTAATGCCACCGACACAGCCGCCACTAATAATACCGCCGCTGTATCACTGGTGTCATTAATCGTTCGACGCGATCGCTCTGCCTCCACACGCGCCAAGTCGATTAATTTATTCGCTAGTCTCTGTGCCTGTTGATCAAAGTTGCGAATTTTGTCCTGAATTTCTTGATCGAGTCGAACAATATCTACGGCAACCGATTGATAAGCATCGAGATATCTTAATGCTTGTCTGCGTTCCGTTTCATCAAACTTAGAACTGGCATTAATCTGCTGACGTAACCGTTGCGCTGTTTTCGTCAGCAACTCCATTTTGGCGGGCTGACGAGTGGATAAATATTCTTTTTCATAAGATTGCATTTGATTAACTAATCCCAGAAACTCTTGAGCATCGGCTAGTTCCAAGCGTTTTTGCAATAGGGTTAAATTTTGTTCTAGTTGTTCGAGAACCCCAACATTATCAATCGCCAAATTACTCACCAAACCCACCGTTTCCTGGAAACTGCGAGAATATTGCTCAACAATTTCTACATACTCGACTAAATCCGGATTACTCTGCCGTTTAAACATGCCCCCCTGAACCTGAGCCAGCAGCTCTTGCAG
>CAZNNK010001055.1:0-2486 GCA_964574085.1 uncultured Coleofasciculus sp. | reverse complement strand
TTGCCTGATCACTAGGGGGAACATAGAGTTGAACCGGGAGATCTGGTCCCCCTAACTCTTGCCAATTAGTAATCTCTCCCGTGTAAAGTAGGCGTAATTGCTCAAAGCTAATTTGCCCATTTAAGGCGGCGGGTAAGCTGTTTTCCCGTTGTGCATAACTGAAAGCGACAAAGAAAACTAAGCCATCATGCGCCACTTCTTCTGCATCTAAAGAAAATCCTAATCGGTTAATGGGAGTCGCGATCACAAACTCCGCCTCTTCCTCTCGAACCTGTGCGATCGCCTCTGTCCAAGTAGGGACAGGTTGATAGTTTAACTCTAATTTGGGTTGACGCTGATACAATTCAGCCGCCAGAGTTGTGTCTTTGGCAATTAAATTGGGTTGCTCTAGAATATAATCCCACGCCCCGTATGCTTCTGCCGTATAGGTAAACGTTCCTGTGGGAATCCCGGACACCTGTTCAATACAACAGGGGAATGGTTCAGTATCCATGGCAGTTTGGGGTTGATTTCTACCCAATAACCACCAGATTAATAATCCTAACAGTAGGAGTAGCAAAAGGAGCAAGACTAACCGAGGACGCCACCATCGCCGTTTCTTTTTCTTGACCTCGGCTTCGGCTTCCGGTTGGGAGAAGGGGGGAATAATTTGCGGTTCAGGGGGCAATTGCAATAAAGCGCGACGGGCAATTTCTGCGGTTTCAAAGGAGGATGTGCCAATGCCAATTAGGGATAAAATATAGTCCTTAAACGCTGGTTGAATGGGCTGCCAATGCTTTTTAATTCGGGGATTGAAGGGTTGCAGCGTCTCCGGATCATGAGTGCCGCCGTTTAAGAGATAAAATGCCACATAGCCCAAGTCTTGTAAATCCTTTTTCGGGGATATCAAAGGACGTTCGACTAAAGGCGGATCAAATCGTCCTTCCCACAAGAGGAGATCACACAGATAGATAAAAAAGCCTTGGAAACTGGGAACAATCAGTAAACTATCTAAACTGATATTGCCATCGGTGAGTCCTTGTTGGACTAAACCTGAAGGGAGACGAAACTTTTGTCCATGGAGAAATTCCAAACTTTGTAGGACTTGTTCCAAGATTTGTCGCACCTGATAACTGGTCATTGGACCAGTTTCTGCTACGTAACTGGCTAGGGTAGGATAGGTATCTAAGATGCCTTGGCTGACTAAATAGCAACGTTCAAATCGGGGATCTGCGATCGCGTCCCAGGGAGAGACGAGGCGAAAGTCTTGCACCCGTCCATCCGCCAAGGTGACACCCGCGAGATTGACAAAGGCGTCTTTGCGTAACTGCGTTTCTGGGACATTAAAATAGTGATCGGGCAGGAGGTATTCCCGAATCACCACAGGTTGACGAGTCGGGAGTTGCAACCCTTGATAAAGCCGACCTCGACCCCGATTTTTCAGGAAGCCTTCAATTTGATAGGTTCCCCGAGTCCCGCGAATTTTAGTTTCTGGCGGTAGCAGCGTCGGAAATCCACATTGAGTACAATAGTTGGCACCAGGTTGTTCAAGCAGAGTTTTTTGCACCCATTCACAGTAAAAGGGATTTCCCCGGACACAGCGATACTCTGGATAGAGGGACGTCACCCCGGGTGGAACGACGACTTCTGTCACCACGCCACCTTCCGGTTCAGCTTCTACTCCTTCACCCGGTTTTCCTTTACCCGCCATGCGATCTTTGAGTTCATCTAAACTCGGCGCACGCTGTTTCAGTTCATCTTGCAGGAATGGAACTAACCAAAGAAACCGCGCTGGGATGAACCGCAGTAGGATGGCTCGAAAGCGACCTGGGATCGTCTTGAAGCGATGGAAAATCCGACTCCCTTCAACGCTGCGAAATTGTTGGAATAAACGTCCCAGAAATCCTTTTGGGTTCCCCTTAACCATAATGGCTACTCCTACCAAGCTTTGTTTCGCGATGTACTGCTATCCTGCCATAGCTACGGTGTTAAGATAATCAATTGTTTCCCCAAGCGTTGAGAAATTTAACACAAATTGCTTTGACTAGAGTTGAAAGTCTGCTAGTGTAGCATTATTTGGTCAATCTAGGAGTTACCAGGAATGGCAAAGGAGCAAGTGGCGAAGCTGTTTCGAGATGCTCAGGCGAACCCGGCTTTAAGAGAGGAACTTAGTGCTGCCCCCAATGTAGACGCCTTTATTGAAATGGCGAAAGAACGGGGGTATGAGTTCACGGTGGAAGAATGGCAAGAAATGACGGGGTTTTCGGTGGAAGAAATTGAGGGTAAATTGTCAGAAATTCCTGGATTGTAAGGGTTAATTCGTCATCCTTCAAAAGGATAAGCTGTCATGCATTTAAATTACACGCATTACTCTCAATGAAGGTTTAGAGTATTGAATATTAATGTGCCGCCAACCTCGAACCATTCAACCTGGATACTGTTATCACATCACGCCAAATACCGTAGGGTGGGCAAAAGTAGCGAACAATAACCTAAGCATTTGAGGT
>CAZNNK010001054.1:0-2490 GCA_964574085.1 uncultured Coleofasciculus sp. | reverse complement strand
ACCCGCAACTATTCTGGGTTTGGGTTCAGTGGCTGCGCTGGGAATGGGTAGATTACTCAAGAAAAAATCAGCGAAAAAGAGCCAGAAAGACACGACCAAGTCATAGAAACAATAACCTTTCACGCTTTCTAGTGATAAACTATGAATGGGTTGGATTCACCAAATTACGGTTATCCAATCCATTATTTTTTATGAACATGAGATTTGTTGTAGTGGACTGATACAGCTAAAATGGTGGAAGGTTGTAGGTTGGGTTGAACAGAGTAAAACCCAACAGAGAAAGCCAAGGGGAACGAGAGAAACCAGCATCTGCGCTCCCCTGCAATTTTCTGGTTCTAAATTACTTCCACTTTATCGGTGAAGTTTCATCTGTGAGCAGAAAGTAGATAGCACCGACAGCCGCGATAAGCCCCAAGATGGGGTATTGTGTCGAAAGTGTTAAAACCAGTACCAGCATTTCCAGAAGGGTTTTGAAGCTGTCAAGCTTGTTCATTCTTATCCTCTGCAACTTTAATATTAGTGTCTAAGACTAACTTAAGTGTTAGCTTCAGCGACTAATTATGTAAACGCTAAGGCTAAAATACTGTATAATATCCTCAGTAGAGTGGTTGCCCCTAGAGGCATCAACGACGAGACTGGCTCACGAAAAGCCAGATTGGTGGCTATAGCCCTATCTCATTGAGGAAGAACTATGTCTGTTAAATGGCGCTTGAATGTGCTGATGGCTGAGCGATACCTGAAAAATAAAGACTTGACGGAAGCAACGGGAATGCATCCTGTCACCATCTCTAAGTTGAAGAATTCTCAGGAAATGCCAGAACGATTAGAACGGGCAACCCTGGAAAAGCTCTGTGCTGCTCTTAACTGCCAACCCGGGGACTTAATGTTGTGGGAACCCGACTTAGAAACAGTAGAAACGTCTGACTCGACTCATCAGCAGAGTAAGTACAAACATCAAGGGGTGTCACCGTCAGAGCTACGTCGGGGACTGAGTACAGAAAAGCCTCCCCAAACCTCCACAAGTGAAACAACTGTTGAGTATCAGAAGTAGGAGTAGTAGAAGTGATGCGAGTTCTGGTTTCTTATCATCTTATCCACGAAGTTTTTCTGAATCGTCCGGGATTTGTTGAAGAAGCTGATCAATTATGGGAGTTAATGCGTTCAGGACAAATTCAGGGATACATGACTCAACGGGGTTTAGATATTATTTATCTTGATCTTCTCGATGCAGAAGGTGAAAATAAGGCAGAGGAAATACTCTGCAAAATAAAAAAAGTTCTGGGGATCTGCTCTATTACTCGCACAATCAGAGAACAAGCAAGAGCAACCTACATTTCTGACGGAAAAGCTATATCAATATCTTCTGTTAATAGCACAATTAGAGAGCAAGAGCGAGTCAATTCTATGGATTACGGCTCTGCAATAGAGTTGGTTTGTGCTATTGAAAATGGATTTGATGCCATTGTTACTCAGCATCCTCAAATTTTTAACGGGGATGATTTTGTGATAACAGTCACGGAGTTGTTAGATCAACAAAAAGGTGAATCTACTTCCTTAGAAATCATCCAACAACTGAATGATGCTTATTACAATAATAAACCGCTACCACTCGTGCAAGTAGT
This sequence comes from uncultured Coleofasciculus sp., assembly GCA_964574085.1. Taxonomy (GTDB): domain Bacteria; phylum Cyanobacteriota; class Cyanobacteriia; order Cyanobacteriales; family Coleofasciculaceae; genus Coleofasciculus. Next base: position 868 of record CAZNNK010001054.1, on the reverse strand, counting down.
TCACCCTTTGGAAGTAAATCGTTATTTGACCTACCGAATTCGTAGCTCGATTACTACGGCACTCCAGGTATTCGACTTCATAAAAGAAAAAGGAAGTAGCGGAATAGATTCTACTGAATTAGCCACTAAAGCGGGACTCTCTAAAAAAACAACGAATAGTGTTGTTTTAGATTTGCAAAATTTCCATATAATCTTTCGACATAAAGGACAAATAGTCGTAAAACCATCTTTATTAAATTGGAGCCATGAAAAGCTTACTGACTACTTAGCTGAAACCTTAAAATGTCACGTAGTCACACAAGAGGTTTACAAACAGTTTAGACCGGGTGGAACCACTACTCGGTGGCATTTGCAGGAATTGATTGCTGATGCATCTCCCCAGGAAAAGTCGGTAATTTCAAAATCATCAAGGGACTATATTAGTAGAATGCTCCCCTGGTTTTTCTTTACAGGATTACTGGAAGATCGAGGAAAGGGAATAATTGCTAGACCAATTGGAGTGGGTAAGCAAAAAGGAAAATTAAAAGAAGACAGTGAAGTACAACAGTTAGAACTTTTTGCAGAAGACTGGAACTCTGACCCAAGTTTAGTAGAAGCTTCTACGGCAGGAGTATCCGTAATTTCACCAAAAACTTCATCCCACCACCGTTCTGCTATAGACTTGCTCGATGAATTACCTGGTCAAAGACTATTTAAAACACCAGAAGCAGTTGACCAGTATCTCCAGGAGGAACGTGGTTCGTGGGACAACTGATACTGCCAGAATCGAGCCTTGTCTACGTAGATACTCAAATTCTTATCTATAGTGTAGAAAAACATGAGCCTTACTGGTCAATCCTACGACCAATGTGGCAACGTTCTGCAACGG
>CAZNNK010001053.1:0-2494 GCA_964574085.1 uncultured Coleofasciculus sp. | reverse complement strand
GTACCAAGAGACTCGCTCAACAGGTCTATCCCAGCGGGTGGGGACTGTCTCGGTTGAGCGGTAGCTGGGTAAGGTTTGGGGATCAGGATTATCTTTAAAACGAGCAGGTTCAAGGTCAAGGTCACGGTTTACCGTCAAATCTTTACGAGACGCGATTATACGCCATTGTGCCTGAGTAATCAGCGTTTTGCTGATAAAGAAGGATGGCACCGTAACTTCGTGTTGAGGGTGTTCGTTGTTACTTCCTTCTCCTGCTGGTGAACCCATCAGAAACGTGCCGCCAGGGATGGCGACCATATCTAGAGTAATTGTTTGATAGAGAACATACCCCTTTTTTAACCAATCTCTGACAATCTTAAATTTACCCTTTTTATCAGTATTAAGCTCAGGACAACTGGTGACTAAATGAGTATACACTCCCTTTCCCAGTCGCCGTTGCAGCGTCACTTCACTAATATTCAAGTCCTGCGCTACCTGAACATCAGAACGTGGTAAATTTCGCTCAGTAAACCGAACCAGGAAAGCTTGTCGCTCATCTTCTTCAAACAGATTATGAGCATCAGCGACTCGTTGTAGAAAGGCATCCCATGACCTAGTGGGTATTTTAACCCGGGTTAGAGCAAGTTGTTCCCTGAAATATTGCGCCGTGCGGGTTTCCCGTCTACTAATCTCACCCTTGCGGTTAACAAAAACCGTTTCAAAGGAGAATAACTCAAGTTCGCTAGTATCCAGGGAGGAAAACCCAGCAGAGGGCGACTGTGACTGTCGTTGCGTGACTATTGGCGTCGCCTCCACCGATTCACCCTGCCATCCCGCTTCAATTTCCTCGGCTAAACGCGCATAGGCTCCCCCCAATTGTTTCAAAATATGGGTGGTAATCTCGGCAAAATACTCTGGCTCAAACTCCTTAACCGTTTCCCTTTGCACCTGTTTTAAAGCGTCTGGCTGCTTCAACAATCCATAAAACTGCTTGAGATTTTTACCCAGTCGTTGGGCAAAATAGCGAGAAATCACCGTAACAATCTGCACAGACTTGGCTGTGGGAGAATCCTTCAGAAACAGACTGCGGATTGTCTCCGACTCATCCCTTGATGCATCGCCAATAAACCGATACTGAATCTCATCCGGGTTCGTCTCTGGGGTAATTAAACCTTGGGGCTGTAAGAGTCCCCCCAGAAACACTTCCGCAACATGAACGGGTTGAAGTTCCCGCAGTAGCGTGCGTCGAATTAAGCGCACAATCGGTAAATTCACCACAGGTGCAGCCGCCAGCAAACTCGCCAACTCTCGCGCCATGGGGGAGGAAGATAAGCGGAAGTCATAATACCGTTCTGGGAAACCTCTCTCCTGCGGTTGAGAAGGCGTTGAATTCTGCTCAGATGCTAGCGGAAACACAAATCCAGTCGCCCCAACGGTTCCCTTCCCCACCACCATTTCACTCCAGGTTTGAGCCAGGTCAGGTTCTAAACTCAATACAGGCACTTTAACGCCCTGTTCCCCCTCAAAATCCTCGCCAAATACAAGTTCCGTAATTGCCAGATTTCGATTCGCCACAGCCGCTTGACACCGACTATCGAGTTGTACCATTGTCCCCCCACTCAATCCCGTTCGCCACCACATCCGAGTGGGTAACATCTGGACAATAGCGACAACATTCTGTTTTCCCCAGGTGTCTAGAATTGAGACGGCTTTACCATTGCGCCACTTCTCGCCAACGCAATCACTAACCACTAAAATTAACCGATGACCACTGGGATCAATGAGTATTTGGGGACGATAGAGACGGCGAGACAACGCATATTTACCGATTCCTTTGGTTAGGCGAATCTCTCCCTGTTCATCGGTTACCATTCCCCAAGTACGGACATGACGAAAAATGCCATAGTGTTGGCAGAGTTGTTGGAATTCCTGAGTTGTCTGTCGCCAGAAAATCATCGAGTCGCTTTGATCAATCACCAACTCTAAATCGAATCTCAGTTCTTGAAAGGGCTTGAGAACAGGACTTACAATACCATTTAATTCGGCAGTCGATTCCACCGTGGCGACTTCATCTAAAATCGTGGTTTCCCTAGAGGAAATACGCTGCATCAAAGGGCGAAATGCCCGTGCCAGTTTTATGGTGTGAGGAATAGCCGCCACATCAGGAAGGGCAATCTCTAAGGAATCGTGACGAGAAGTCGTTTTGGCGTAGACTCCTACAGCCGGTTGGTTTCGGGAGGGGATAGTCGGAAGAGAGGATTCGGGTACTGGGGTGGATGGTGGTGTAGAGGATACGGTTGAATCAACAATAGGCGGTTCGGCTGGGGTGGGTTCGTGGGTAGAAGCCGGAGTTGGAGGTTGAGTTGAGGCGGAATTCCGGCGTTGTGCCGCCAGCCAGAGAATTTCAGCAATTTCTGTCCCGGTGAGGTTTAAATCCTGTTCTAATAGGGCGATTAATCGGTCAAATTTCATTAGCAGCCAGGGGAAGTTAGGTTCGTAGTAGGCACTTTAGTGC
>CAZNNK010001052.1:0-2495 GCA_964574085.1 uncultured Coleofasciculus sp. | reverse complement strand
ATTAATCAGTCTCCGTTTAATGTGGGATTACCGATTGATTTACCGGAATTTGCAGCCGAACAAGTTCAAGATTTAGCCCAGCGTCACGGATTAGCTTGGGAATCGAATCAGGTGGAACAATTAATGGCAATGGTTGGGGGTCATCCCTATTTAGTCCGACTGGCGCTGTACGCGATCGCACGTCAAGAGATTACGTTACCACAACTGTTAGCGACAGCACCAACCGATGCTGGATTGTATGGTGATCATTTGCGGCGACTTATGTGGAATTTATCCCAACATCCGGAGTTGGCTACGGCGTTGAAGAAGGTGGTTACGGCTGATTATCCCATACAATTAGAACCGATGCAAGGATTTAAGTTGCACAGTATGGGATTGGTGAATCTGCAAGGGAATGAGGTGACGCCTCGGTGCGATTTGTATTGTCAATATTTTCGGCTGCGTTTGCATCGTGTTCATGATTCTTGAGGGAGTTGATCAGAAAATTTGGTAGTTGATTTAACGCAGAGTAACGCAGAGGGAAGCGCAGAGTAACGCAGAGGGGTTTAGTCGATTGGGGTAATATGTTTAAAGATTGGGTAAAGGGGAAATAATTGGCATCGATATTATGTCTATTTCTTTTTTGTCGGTTTATTGTTATTACTAAAAGACTGATTCAGAAAGTTATGATTGAACTATAATAGTTTGGCTTATTACGGTAAGAGTAGGGGATTAAAAAATAGAACAAGGCTATCTATTGTTTACCTGAGTGTATCAAGGTCTGCGATCGCACTCTATCTTTATCTACAATAGGGTTTACGGATAGGGAGAGGATACGTGATGACAACGGTAACAGCCAAGCCTACAATTACCTGGGAGAAGCTACCGGATGATTTTGCCTTACCCGATGATCCTGTGGATGATATTGAGCAGCCGATATTAGCCGCTGCGTTAAGCGAAAGTTTAGAACAAACAGGGCGATTACAAGAAACGATGCTAGTCGCCACTAATTATGGTGTTTGCGCCCGGTTAGATGGCAAGATTGTGATTAAAGCTCCCGATTGGATGTATGTTCCTCGAATTGAGGTGTCGCCAGAGACTGTTCGTCGCAGTTATACGCCTTACCTACAAGGGGATATTCCAGGGATTGTCATCGAGTTTCTCTCCGATACAGAAGGGGGTGAATATTCGAGCAAACCGACTTATCCTCCGGGTAAATGGTATTTTTATGAGCAGGTGCTTCGAGTCCCCCAGTATGCCATTTTTGAACCTCAACAAGGTGTACTAGAAGTCTATCAGCTTAATGATTTTGGACGTTACGATTTGCAACAACCCCAAGAGAGCGATCGCTACTGGATTAACGCACTAAGTTTGTTTTTGGATGTGTGGGAAGGAACCAAAGGAAACCGCCCGGGGTATTGGTTGCGGTGGTGGGATGAATCTGGTCAACTTTTGCCTTGGGGGGTAGAATTAGTGGAACAAGAACGACAACGAGTTCAAGCCTTAATAGCGCAGTTACGAGCGGCGGGAATTGAGCCAGAGGTGTGAGCAGAAGGTAGAAACCGTAGGGGCGCACAGATGTGCGCCCATTAAACCTGTAAAATCTCTTCCACTACTTTTGAGAACAACAATAAATTACTAGGCATAAATTATCAATTTATAGCAATTTTTGTATAACACCCAATACCTGATATCAACGATGACTCAAGTCCAAACTCAACCCCAACTCTACAGCTTTGATGAATTTATCAACTGGTATCCCGAAAATTCAGACGTTCGGTACGAACTGCATGACGGAGTAATTATCGAAATGCCCAAACCCAAGGGACAACATTCAACTCTAACAGGTTCCCTGATCGAACAACTCTTAATAATTATTCGGCAAATGGGACAAGGTGGCATTTGGACGATTCCTAGAGAATCAATTGTGAAACCCAAACGGGAAAAATCAGGGTATGAACCCGATATCATTGTTTTAAACCAAGAGGTTCTTGGTGCAGAATCCCGGTGGGAAAGCGAATCAATTATTCAAAATCCAGATTCAGTTAAATTAATCGTCGAGGTTGTTTCAACGAACTGGCGTGACGATTACTATAATAAACTTCGAGATTATGAAGAGATGGGTATTGAGGAATATTGGATTGTCGATTATGCAGCTTTAGGACCAAGAAAGTTTATTGGCACCCCCAAACAACCCACATTTTTTGTGAATACTTTGGTTGAGGGAGAATATCTGATGACGCCATTTACGGAAAACACTCCCATTGTTTCGCCAACGTTTCCCCTGTTTAATTTCTCTCCACAGCAGGTTTTTGATCTGAGTTTTCGGTGAAAAACCAATAGCGAGCGAGACGCTTGCACTACTGTTCCCTGCTACCCACACTTTTTGTGTCTCCCTCATCTTCCCCATCTCCCTCATCTTCCCCATCTCCCCCATCTCCCCCTCACCTCACCAGTCCACATATTCAGCAGACCCAAAAAAGAACGAATCGCATGAACAGTTATTTCATAAAAGA
>CAZNNK010001051.1:0-2502 GCA_964574085.1 uncultured Coleofasciculus sp. | reverse complement strand
CCCCCATCTCCCTCATCTTCCCCCTCACCCCATCACCCCCTCACCCCATATCCCCCTCACCCCATATCCCCATCGCCTAAATCAAAATAGAAGTTTGCTCAGAAGCCGTCACTGAAAGTCCTTCTAAGACTAGGGATGGGGTATAACATGGACCATTCCATTCTGCATCTTCACCCAAGGCAATAATCTGCTTGAGGGCAGTGTAGACGTTACCCGCAACCATGGTGTCTTTCACCCGACCGATGATCGTACCGTTGCAGACGCGATACCCTAAATCTACATTGACAGAAAAGTCACCGGATATGCCAGCCCCACCACCGAGGATTTGGTCGATGACTAATCCATCATCTAGTTGCATCAGTAAGTCTCTCAATGAGCCTTTACCGGGTTGCACCATGATATTGACTAGCCCTGGGGTGGGATAACTGCCTAAACTGGGGCGAAATCCATTACCTGTACTGCCAACTCCCAGTAATCGCCCGATGGTGCGATCGCAATAAAACTGTTGCAATTGTCCTTCGCGGATTAATAATAGGGGTCGGGTGGGTGTTCCTTCGTCATCAAACGGACAACTGTACGGACCCGTATTCGGGTGTTGAGCAAGACTCAGGTTAAGGGAACTGACCACTTGACCCAAGCGATCGCTCCAGGGGGAAGCACTTTCCCACACCTGTTTCCCATTCAATGCGGTTTGGACGGTATCCCAGAGTAAGTCGGCGGCTTTGGCGGTGAGCAAAATCGGCACTTGACCGATCGGGGGATAGACATTATTTTGCGCCCAGTTGAGGCGCTGCTGAATCGCTTGTACGACTTTATCGGCGTTAAGCTGTTCCCGTTGGGTTTGACCATCCGAGACGCATAAAAAGTCATCGCCGCGCACCCATTCGACGGAGACAAAACAGTTGAGTGTGGTGTCGGTATAGTGACAATCTAAGCCTTGAGAGTTGATCAAGCGGATGGTTTCGGCTTCACATTCCAATTCGGCGGTACACAGAACCTCTGGATTCGCGTCCCGAATTTTGGCGATCGCTTCTTTGCCCATGACAACCAAGTCTTCAACCGCCACGGATTTGCCTAAGTCGGGATAATGTTCGGGATGTCCCCCCGGTGTGAGTTCCACGGATTCTGGTTCATTCAAAGCGCTAATGGCGATGGCGCGATCCACTAAGTCTTGGGGATTCACCGCCCCATAAGCCACCGCCAATCCGGGTCGTCCGTTTTTCCATAAGCGCAGCGCCACCCCTTCTGATTGACTACTTTCTAGCCGCTTGAGGCGATTCGCTTCAAAAAGTACAGGGCGAGACAGCGATCGCGACTGATAAACCTCAGCATCCTTGGCTCCAGCTTTGAGTGCCAGATCTAAGAGTTGTTCGGAGGACAAGGCGGGTGACAAATTCGGAGACTCCATAATGTTTAGGGTTAATTATTCTGTTTATGTTTCTGGCGCATTGGTGGTAAACCCCTAACCCATTCAGCGCTACGTTAATTCTTGCAACAACCAAAATCCAGCAAAGGTTTCTGAGGTTGGTGTTGACTGCACGGCGAGAAAATGGACAAACTGGGCGTTTTCTTTGGCAGATTCAAAGCCTTGAGCTTCCGCTAGGGTTTGGGCATCGGTGAGGTTGGCTAAGATCCAGCTATCACTAGCACCCGTTTCCAGTAATAACCGAGGAGTGACACCTCCTTGAAATTTAACAAACGCCAGTTCTAAACCCGACATCCATGCGGCTAAGGCTTTGGCGCGATCAGAGAAAATAATCATGCCAGGAATGCGTGTATCGGGAGCCAGATCCATCATTGACAGGGGAAAAGCTTCGCCAAAGTCAATGTCCCACTCCTCCATATCAGCAAATGCTTCGGCTTCCAAGCTAACCAATGCCCATTTTTGTCCCTGGATGGTGTCGGGTAAGGGTTGAGGAACTTGAGGTTGGTAGCGGACAAAGGAAGAGGCGGCGGCTGAGGACTGATATCCGGGTTGCTGGGGATAAACGTCCTTGATCCGCTGTTGTAGCCAGTGATCCAGCGTGTATGTGCGACGACTGGCGATCGCCGGAATCCCTAACTCCTGGCAGGCTTTGGTAATCATGTTGTTCATCTGACGCCGGAAAAAGCGAATTTTTGTCGGTGTTTGTCCAGCTTTAGCGATCGCCTCTTCTAAGGATTGCCGCAACCATAAGGAGTTGACCTGTTGGTTGGAGCAAAACTGCGCGTACTGAAATAAGTCCTCTGTGGATTGGTGGATGTTTAAAGGACTCTCACAAATTAAGACTTCCCAGAGCTTCTTCTGATTGTCGTCCAAGATTGGACGTGAATAGAAATCGAGTTCCCAAATAATCGTCATGCCAAGACTGTTGTAATCTAACCCCTCTTCTAATAATACGGGTTAGCGATCCGCTCCCTGAACGATTTATCGGTTAAATCGAGTGGATCAGGGAGTTGGGGGAGATGGGGTGAGCTGACAGGTGTAGGTTTTTTACCTTAGGGTGGGGACAAGACAAGGAG